>DAHUXR010000069.1 GCA_027307045.1 Acidobacteriaceae bacterium | reverse complement strand
AACGGAGCGGGTATTGGTTAATCGGCAATTTTCATGGGCACCACTGGTCGCTTCCATGAAGTGTTTGTTGCTAAAGGGTTCCCTCGCGACGCTCGGGATTTTCAGAAAAAGCTCTCCTACGCCGACAGCTTATCCAGTTCTTCCAACTGGTTGCCTTCGCCGCTGCCGGTGAAGTCGGTAAGGCCGGTCACGGTGGCCAGGCCGAGACCCTGCATTCTGAAGAAGCGGGATTCAGGCTCGTCGGCGAAGCGAAGCATGTCAGGGAGACTGGCCACCATGCCGCTCAGGCCAAAGTCGATGGTGCCGTGAGTTTCATAAGAAATCTCTTTCACCACGCCGCCAGGATAGTCCGTGCAGAGAGCAGTGATGGTCTCAGCCGCGCCGCAGACCAAGGCGCTTACGGCTGCGCGTTTGTTCCGCCGCCAGAAAAAAGCAGCCATGCCGAAGAAAGAAGCTGCCATCGCGTAGTCAATGATGGCGTGGGCCTTTGGGGTAATTACCTTGGGCATTTTGTTAGTGGTCCATTTGGCGGCTTGATCGAGTAGAGGCATGGGCTTGTCTCCCTTGGGAAGTTACTAAAAGAGATGGACTCACAGCGCCGGAAGTTGTCTCCCAGCGCTATTTGCGAAGAAACGCCCCGATTATGCCGTGTGTTCCAACAATTCCGAGCTCTTGACTGCAATGGAAATTTGCCGCGGATGCAGCAAAGTATTGTGAATCAGGCAATGATGCACGGCTTCTTCCACGCCGACCTTGTGCTGCTCCGACAAGCCCACCGGCACATCGATATCAATGCGGAAATTGTCCAGTCGAGCCGGGTTCTTCAGCTTATCCGCGTGAACGCGCACTACCGTGCCTTCAGTTGCCAGCTTGTGTTTGCGCAGGTACATGGCGGCGTAAAAGCCCGCACATGAGCCCAGAGACGCCAGCAGCAAGTCTGGCGGAGTCATGCCTTCGTCGTGACCGCCGCTTTCCACCGGCTGGTCAGAGAAGATTGTGTGCTGGCCGGCTTTGATTTCAAATTGAACGTCGCCTAAATGTTCGACTAAGACTTCCATCATTGCCTCCCTCTAAGAGCCCGGTAACCCGCGCTCTTGTGCTCATTGACAAGTTTTTTATAAAAGGTTCCACGGCACCATTGTCTTTGAGCTATAGGAATGGGCGCAGTGCGCGCCGTCACGCATATGGGCGAGCGACCAAGTTGACGCTCTGGAGAGCTTTTTACGCCCGGAACCACGTTGGCAATTCGATTTGTAGGGAGGATTTCGGGCCAACTAAAGCAGAAGGCCGGCGGCATGGCTGCCGTCGCGGGCGCTTTCGCGCGTGACGCGTTTCAACCCCTGAGTGCAGAGTGTTTGACCTCATGCGACTTACTTGTTTGCCACCATCTTGTCCCACACCTGCCAGAAGGCTTTCATTTCTTCCGGCTTGCCCAGTGAGACCCTTGCGAACGTGTCCATGGGCGGGAATGGGCGGCCGATACGGATGTTGTTGTTCTTGAAATAATCGATCACGGTGCGGATGGGGCGTTGCGTGTTGAACATCACAAAATTTGTCCAGGAGGGAATTACCTGGAGTTTGCGCAACGCTGCCTGACGCTGAAATTCGTCGCGGTCAAAGCCGTTCCGCAGCACGGCTGTCTGGTGCTCATCGTCATTCGCAAGGGAAGTTATGCCGGCGCGCAGGGCCAGGATGTTGGTGCTGTCCTCCAGTTTGTGGGCCGCCATGGCTTTGCTGTTCCTGGCCGACGTAACCGCATATCCCAGCCGCAGGCCGGCCATGCCGTAAATCTTGGAAAACGTGCGGGCCACAATCACGCGGTCGGGGTCAATGGGAGTCGACAGGAAAGAGATGTAGTCGGCGGCCACAGGAACGAAGTCATGATAAGCCTCATCCATTAGCACATACGTATCCGGCGGCAGGTTGCGGATAAAGATTTCCAGGCTCCGGCGCGGCGTGACGCTAGCCGTGGGATTATTAGGGTTGCAGACGTAAATCAGCCCGCCATTTTTCCCTACGGCTTCCGCCATCTGCACCAACTGGTGTGAATAAGAGGCAGCCAGAGGGACCTTGACCACCTCGGCGTTTGCGGCCCTGGCATAAAATTCAATCGCCTCAAATGTCGGCGACGCCATCACAAGCTTTTTGCCGGGCCCGGTGAACGCGCTAGCGGCCATCTTGAGGATCTCAGTCGATCCGCAGCCCAGCGTTACCTGATCGGCCTTTACGTTGTGCATGGCGGCAATGCGCTCAATCAGCTTGTCATATCCCTTGTCCGGATAGCGGTTGGCGTCCTGGAACGGGTCCTTCATGGCCAGCACGCTGGGAAGCGGCCCGTAAGCATTTTCATTGCTGTTGAGCAGGATAGGCCCGCCCGGCTGCGGCGCGCGTTGAGGTTCTGCCCAGCTCAGCAGTTCGGTAGGAAGGCTTGCGGTGGCGGCCACGGCAGCGCCAAGTCCGGCGGTCTTGAAAAACGATCTGCGGGAAAGCATGGCAGGAATTGTACTCTGGCGGGCGGGACGTTTTCTACGCTGTTATTGAAGAGCTATAAAGCACAAAGGACACGAAAGAGTTGGAGCTTCAAGAGAAGCTACATCTTCGTGTTCCTTTGTGTCCTTTGTCATCCAGGGCCTTCGGCCCGCGCAAGCTTATGAAAAATCGGTTTTTCGACCTTGTAGTTAACTCGGGTTTCGGCTACGCGGCTTTGGCTTTTTCGTTGGCGCGCTTGGCGGTTTCGCACAACGCCAAAAAACCCGCAGAGTCGTTCGTCGCGATGTCAGCCAGGATCTTGCGGTCCAGCTCCACGCCGGCCTTCTTGAGGCCGCTGATGAACTGGTTATAGCTGATCCCCTGGGCACGCGATGCCGCGCCGATGCGGACGATCCAGATGGAGCGGTACTGGCGCTTCTTCTGTTTACGGCCGGAGTAGGCGAACTTGAGGCCGCGCTCCACAGCTTGTTTGGCGGCGCGATGGAGTTTTGATTTTGTTAGAAAATACCCGCTGGCGCGCTCAAGTATCTTTTTGCGGCGCTGGCGGCGTTTAGTACCACGTTTTACGCGAGGCATGTGCTGCTCCCTTTTTGTTGCCGGATTTCCGGCGGTTATCGCGGCTGCAGGGAAGGTTTTAGGTCCCTGTTCACTCGCGGTGAACACAATCTTTCAGACTGCGTCCTATTTTCAGGTCGGGCCTCAGCGCTGGCTTTGCGTCAGGCGGGCCGAACTCTGTCCCTAGTAAGGGATCATCCTCTTGACCTTTGGCGCGTCAGCCGCACTTACCAGTGTGTCGGTATCAAGGTGGCGTTTGCGCTTGGTGTCTTTTGAGGTAAGAATGTGGCGCTTGAACGCTTTACCGCGCTTGATCTTGCCGGTCGCGGTCTTCTTAAAGCGTTTAGCTGCGCCTTTGTGGGTTTTTAGTTTAGGCATAAAAATCTCTCGGCCGCTTTGCGGCCTCGGCAATTAGCATTTGGCAATTGGCAAAACCAAAATCCGGCTTACGGTCTCGGTACGCTTTGCGCTGGAGGCTGCTGAGGCGGTTTATCCTGCTTTTTTGCGCCGCCAGGCACCTGTTTTGGAGGAGCCAGGATCACGTGTACGGTATTGCCTTCCATGCGCGGCCTGAATTCCACAATTCCTTTGTCGCCGACTTCAGTCACCAGACGTTCCAGGACTTTTCTTCCCAGATTCTGGTGGGCCATTTCGCGTCCGCGGAAGCGCAGGCTGGCTTTCACCTTGTCGCCTTCTCCAAGAAACCGCAAAACATGGTTTCTCTTGGTCACGTAATCGTGCTCATCCACGTTAACGCTGAACTTTACTTCCTTCAGGACGATCTGTTTCTGGTTCTTTTTTGCCGCCCGTTCCTTCTTTTCCTGCTCGTAGAGGAACTTGCCATAGTCCATGATGCGGCACACAGGGGGCACCGCGGTGGCGGAAATCTCTACCAGATCAAGACTCTGTTCCCGGGCCTTTCGGGTCGCATCCTGCGGCGTCATGATGCCAAGCTGTTCGCCGTCCGCGCCAATCACGCGTACTTCGCGTGCGCGGATCCGCTCATTCATCTTAATAAAGCGTTTATCTATGCGATCCTCCTGAACCCTCCCGGCAAACTCACGCTTTTAGTGGAATTGCGGGGGGCGCCACACACACATGTGGCAAGACAGTGAAAATTATAGCATGGGTGGATGGCCGGACACTGTTCTGCTTCAGCGCTGTTTGTAGCGAAACTGCTTCCTGCGACCCGTTGTGGGAATTTTTTCTCCTGGCGCAATTACGTGAGCAGCAAGAAACCGCTGGGGAAAGTCCCTGGGATTTAATGTCACCAGGAAATCTGCCGCCCCTAGTTCGGAACACAGGCAGAAAGGATCATCGCCGGGATCTGGCGAAATGCTTGCCCCGGAAGAGACAGGAATGAACTCGCCCTCGTCATTTAAGAGATTAACGATTCTGCCGATCGTCGAGCGACGGACGCCAAGACGGCGCAAGACAGTTTTATATTCCAGAATGATTTCGTCCGTGACAAGCCAGATGAATGTGCCGTTTTCGATCCAGTCCCTTAAGCATCCTGGCGCTGGCGTTTTGAAACCCGATCTCTGCGAGCTTGAAACCAGCAATTCCAGCTATCAGTACCGAGGTATCGACCACGCCTCTAGGCTGTTTTCGTTTTCGTGCAGGCAACGATGGTGATCTCCGGCAGTTTCTTGCGGGTTGAACTGGGTTTGCGAGGACCGGACACGTCGTCAGAAGATTGCTTCATTGATTGCTTAGATTGTGACAGCGTGTCCGGCACTGGCCGCCGTTTTCTGTGTGCCAGCATTGATCGAGTCTCCCGGACCGTCTTTAGTATCTCTTCTTCAGAAACGTCTCCCATCTCAGCGGCAGCGGCTTCCAGGCTGCGCAAGAAATCCTTCTTCCATCCCGCTCTTTTGCGGCCTCGGGGCAGGTCACGGCTGACACTGGCGCGGGGCAACTGCTTTTCCAACTCCATTGCGAGCGAACGAAGGGGAATTCTGATCTCCACCGCCTCTTTGCCGCTTGCTGGCCGAGACCGCAGAGAAACATCTTTTAGTTCACTCAATTTGCCACTGACTAAATTTTGCGAAAGCGCCGTGGTGAATCTTGCCAAAAGATCACTGGAACTGCCCAGCGAATCCTTGAGATAAAACGCGACTTTAGCCTGCAAAAGAAGCCCTGTATCAAACCAGCAGACCCGATTTTGCTGGGCTGGGCGAAGCACCCCGAATTGCACCAGGTTTTGCAGGTCTTTGGGTGAGACACCCAGGACGGCGCTGGCCTGCTTCAGTTTGAATTTGACATTTTGCATGAATAACCATCTAAAATATAGATGGTATATGGCAAGAAAACAACAGAAATCTTCAGTTCCTGCAGTGGGATTCATTGGCCGTCTATGCGTGAGGCAGGTCGGGTGTCAGTGCTGACGAAATTCAACTGCCCGCAGCGCTTGGGTGCGGGGAATCTGATTTTCAAACAGCGAGAGCAGTTTGTTCCATCGCCACGGCCATGAGATCTTCATCACCCACTCCTTCAATCTCGACTTTCATCCACTGATTTGCCTCATGCCGCCCGGAAATTTTGGTTTTCAAAAAATTATCGCTCAGCGCTTCGGTCCAGCCATCGCCACCGGCCTGAAGCGTGATGACTTCCAGCGAGCGTCCAACAAAACTCTGGCGGAACGCTCGGTTCTTTTCCGCTGCCAGTTCACGCAGCACGCGGTTGCGTTCCCGCGCCACGTGCACCGGCACCTGGTCAGGCATGGTCGCTGACGGCGTCCCCGGCCGCGATGAATACGTGAACACATGCAAATAGGTGAACGGCAGGTGCTCGATGAAGCTCCGGCTTTCTTCAAAAAGCTCATCAGTTTCGCCGGGGAAGCCGACCATTACGTCGGCGCCGATGGCTGCTTGGGGCATGGCTTCATGGATCTTTCTGATTTTCTCCGTGTAATGCCACGGACGGTACTTGCGATGCATGCGACGCAGAATGCGGTCACTGCCGGATTGCAGCGGAACATGCGCATGTTTGGCAATGCGGGACGAACTGGCGACCAAAGAGATCAGGTCATCGCTCCAGTCCATGGGTTCGACGGAACTGATGCGAATCTTTTCAATGCCTGTATGGTCAAGCAGCGCGCGGACAAGATTTCCAAACTTTTGTTGCGGCTGCAAGTCGCGCCCCCAGCGACCCAGGTTGATGCCGCTGAGCACAATCTCGCGGTACCCCGCCGCGACCAGCGCATTGGCTTCTTCGATCACGCGATCGAGCTTCATCGATCGGCTCTTCCCACGAACGAAGGGAATGATGCAGAACGAGCAGCGATTGTCGCATCCATCCTGCACCTTGAGGTTGGGGCGCGTTTTTTCCGCGATGCTGTCGCTGGCGAATACCGGAGCGGCGATCAGCTCAGTATGGGCAAAAATATCTCCTACGAGTGTGAACGCCGGGGCAGAGAGGACCACCGTTTCAAGAGAGACAAAATTCTGCAGTTTACTGTCATGAATCCCAGGATCGCCCAACCCATGCTCCATGGAAGGGTTCTCAAGGGATTGAGCGAGTAGTCCCGCTTCAAATCCTTTATTGGCAGCAATCTCCGCTACGCGATGCTTATGAGAATTTCCCACAACCCAGGTCACGCCCGGTAGGGCGGCAATTTCATGTGGCGCGCGCTGGGCATAGCAGCCCGTGACCATGATTTTTGCCGATGGATTTTCGCGATGGATACGGCGAATCGAGGCGCGGGCGTCCTGGTCTGCGGCAGCGGTCACGGTACAGGTATTCAGTACCACAAGATCGGCTTCATGGGCAGAACCGGCCGGGGACAAGCCTTGGCTGGCAAATTGGCGCTCCAGGGCTGCCCCATCCGCCTGGGTGGCGCGGCAGCCGAAACTTTGGACAAAGAATCCGGGCACGAAGGGTATTATAATGGGGACATCCGAAGTGCCACCCGATGCAGCAGCTCACAACCAATACAATTGGTGGCTGCATCTTACTAGCGCGATAAAAGCGACTTCAAGATTCCCCTGGGAGTTCACATGAAACGCCGCATTTTGTTGGTTGATGACGAACTGGCCATACTGCTGACGCTCAAGACCATTTTGGAAATTCACCATTTTGAGGTGGAAACAGCCAGCTCAGCCAAGGAGGCGATTGCCAAGCTCAAGGCCAATGTTTACCACATGGTTATTACCGACATGAAGATGGAGCATGACAAGGCCGGTTATGACGTGATTCGCGCGGCCAAGAAGACGGAGTACAACCCCGCAGTGGCCATTTTGACCGCCTATCCCCTGCTGGGCGGCGACTGGAAGACGCAGGGCGCAAACTCCATGCTGGTGAAGCCCATGAATACAGACGACCTGCTGCGCCGCATTGAAGTGCTCTTAATTCAGCATGAAGACCAGAAACAGGAGATAGTCACAAAGTCCAGCGCCAAGGGAAAAGCCTCGCAGGCAGCCAAGAAGCCTGCCTAAACAGTTCCAAATAGACGCAAAGAACCCCGGCGTCCCACAAGAACACACCGCAGCCCCTGCTCACGGGGCCTGCTTACGGAGAAAATTTAGTTAGGCAGTAGCAGCACTGGTCTTGCGCTGCTGGAAGCACTCGCGGCAAAAAACCGGACGGCCCTGCGTTGGCTTGAACGGCACGGTAGTTTCCCGCTGGCATCCGGAGCAGACGGCCTTGGTTTCCACTCTTTGGTAGTTGCCGCCGTTTTGCGGCAGTCCCAGTGCCTGGGCGCGTTTACCCTTGCAGTTTTTGCAGCGTTTTGGTTCGTTCTTGAATTGCTTATCGTGGAAGAAGAGTTGTTCGCCAGCGGTGAAAACGAAGTCGGCGCCGCAATCCACACACTTGAGAACTTTGTCCTGGAAGTCCATTTTGAGAGTGCCCCCTTTTCCTGCATTCACGCCCAGGAATCCGGCCAGAGCACAAAGGTGACTCAATGGAAGTCCCAGAAGTGAATCCCTACCCGTCGGGTTCGGCCCACGCGGCTCACGCCGTGTTTACAACAAAATCTAAGAGACAAGTTCCGAATAAAAGACTGCCGACTGCTTTGTATGACACCAGACTATCGAGGGAACGGTCGTATGAACAAGCTGAGTTTTGCAGCGTCTTTAATCCAAGTCAAGGGGTAAGTTAGGGAAAACACATTAAAAATGCGCGGTGGTAAAGTGTCTTATTTTGAGACGGATAAGGTGTGCAAACGTTTTCCTAAAGCTTGCCTTAACAGCGGGATGGCGGGGCGGTGACGGCTGGCCAAGATAGAATCAGTGCCTTAGAAAAGGACCTGTTGGCGCGATCCTATGGAAGGTAATCTCGTGCGAGATCCAATCTGGATCCTTCTTATTTCCGTTTGCCTGGCGGCGTCAGTTGTGGCCGCAGGGCAGGCAGCAGCCCACGATCTTAAGATCACCACTCGGCATCGTTATCCCGGAAGCGAATATACGACCACGACCTATTACAGCGGTGAAAATTCAAGGTCGGAAACGCAGAGGTGCTGGAGTTTGTGGAAGCACCTCTGGATCCGGCGCTATTTGATGTTCCACCGCACTTCAAAAAAGTTAAGGAGATTATCGACCCCACGCAGCGGCGGTCGCGGCGCTGACGCATTTTGGGAACGGCTCAAAGCCGAAAAAGGCACATCTTCCACTGATGCCGCGGCAGGCTGGCACTCTCGCCAAAGCTATTTCGCGGTTGTCGTCCACCCATACAGCTTGGCCGCATTGTCATGCAGCGCCATATGGGCGAGTTCAAGCGCTCGTTCGCGGGTGATTTCGCCATCCTGCATCATGCCGGTCAGTGCGATGGCCAGGGCTTCGCGGGCGGATTGCGTGGTCTGCCAGCCAATTTCTTCCCAGTTGATTTCCGGCGTGTTGGGATAGAGATCCGTCCCGAACATGATTTTTTCCGGATACCACTCCAGGAAGTCCCGCAGGATTTCACTTAGCTTGCGAGTGGAAATCAGCCATGTTTGTTCGGAAAAGTCGGCATAGACGTTGGGCTTCATCAGGAGGTAGTCGACATATTTTGTAAACGGGCCCGCGCCGCCGTGCAGCAGAACGAAGTTGGTCTTACGCAGGGAAGGATCATTGAGGATGGATTCAAGCAGCGCCGGGTTTGATCCCATGAGCATGAAGTAGCTGCCGCAGCCGCCGCCGGTATGTATGTGTACCGGCAGTCCAAGACGTCCGGCTTCGCGGGCAATGGTGCGGAAAAGGAAGTTCTGCAGCCGTATGTAATCGTGCGTAAGGGGAACATTCCCTTTGACGAAGTGGGCATAGACCTGCTGGACAGACTGAAGATGTTCAGCGGGGCCAAAATCAAGCGAGCGCAAGTAAGCAGCCTCAAACTTGATGGCCACCGCGCCATTTTTCTTCTGCATTTCCAACACCGGCGTAATGACTTTAACAACGTAGTCCTGGAGGTTTGGTGGCAGCCCGTCACGGTCTATGTCTTTAAGGTAGCGGCGCAGCAGCATGGTTTCACGCTGAAAGAAGAATTTGCGGTCCGGCGATTCACTGGCCAGGCTGGAATTTTTCAAGGGGAACATCAGTGCGTCGTCAAAGGGAACCCAGCGGAAGCGCGGCGGTTGCAGACCGCGTCCCAGGGCCACACGGTTGGCCAGTTCGGTTTCAATACCCAGTTGATCCAGGACCCAGTTGGGATAATTGTCGCCCTGTTCCTGCATCACCTTCTGCTTGGACTGAAGGAGTTCCTTCACATGCTCCGGGCTGCGATCATTGTAGGGATAGTTGTACAAGGCCTTCCATGCAGCGATGTATTGTGGATTGCCCGGGCGCGTGATGGTGGTGGCGTCGCTCGGCTCCAGCGGATCACAAGGCAGGGCGTCAAAGTCGTCATCTTTTTCACCCGGGGCCACGAGCTTTGGCGGATGGGAATGGTTGTCTATGGCCTTGACCTTGTTGATCTCCGCCAGCAATTGCGGATCGGCGGTTTGCGCGCGAAGCGCGGAGATCAGAAAAAGGCAGACAAGCGCGACAGCGGTTCTCATAACCATGAAAGAGTGTCCTCTGAGCTTGCGCGAGAAGGGTAAACCTCAACAGGCGAGAATGCAAAATCCGGGGACATGGAGCGCGATATTTATTGCTTTCCACCGCTCGTAAAGTAGTCCAAAATAGCCCCACTCATACGAAAAGCAGTGGCCTATGAACCCCGGGGAAGCCTTGTGGTCCCGGGCGACGCAAAAAAGGCAGGCAAATGAAAATATCTCAGGAAGATCTGAACTGGGCAGCCGATCAGGGGCTGATCTCACAGGAACAAGCCAATCAATTGTGGGGAGCATTCTCCGGACGGGCATCCACGAGCAGTCCGTTTGACCTGGCGCACGTGGCTTATTACTTCGGCGCTCTGGTCGTGATTTCCGCCATGGGCTGGTTTATGACACTGGGATGGGAACGATTTGGCGGAGGCGGAATATTCCTGATTTCGTCCGTATATGCCGCCCTTTTCGCGCTGACTGGAAGAACACTGTGGTACAAGGAAAACCTTGCCGTGCCGGGCGGACTGCTCTTTACCCTCGCGGTATGGATGACGCCGCTCGCGGTTTATGGGTTGGAACGCATGCTCGGTTTTTGGCCCGCGTCAGATCCCGGCACCTTTCGCGACTTCCACGAATGGATTCGCGGCAGTTGGATTGTGATGGAACTTGGGACGATCCTAACGGGACTGATTGCGCTTCGTTTCATCCGGTTTCCATTTCTTACGTTCCCAGTCGCGTTTGCGCTCTGGTATATGTCAATGGACTTGACGCCACTTATTGTTGGGAACGATCAGTTCACGTGGCACGCGCGGCTCTGGGTTTCGGCGGTGTTCGGGCTGGTGATGCTGCTATTTGCCTATGTGGTCGACCACCGCACGGATGCCGACTATGCTTTCTGGCTCTACCTTTTTGGAGTGATGGCGTTTTGGGGCGGCCTCTCACTCATGGAATCGGGCAGTGAAGCCTCAAAGTTTGTCTACTGCATAATCAATGTGTTCCTGATGGTGCTTTCCGTGTTTCTGGACCGCCGCGTCTTCATGGTTTTTGGCGCGCTTGGGGTTTTCGGATACCTGGGACACCTCTCCTGGACCATATTCAAGGACTCGATGGTATTTCCATTTGCATTGACGTTCATTGGCATTCTAGTGATTTTTGTGGGAGTTCAATATCAACGCAACCAGAAAAGGATCGCAGAGGCCGTGCTGGGCGTGATACCACCAGGAATGCAAAAGCTCCTGCCTCAACATCGAGCGATGCGGAGCCAGGCGCGTAGAGATATCGGACCGACGTTTATACTTTAGCCTCAATGAATACGCAACCGGTGATCGCCGTCCAATCTCTGAAAAAGACATATGACAAGGTTGAAGCCGTAAAGGGCATCGACTTTCAGGTTGCGGAAGGCGAAGTGTTTGGGCTGCTGGGGCCGAACGGAGCAGGCAAAACCAGCACCATTGAAATACTGGAAGGGTTGCGTCCGCGTACCGGCGGAAACGCCACGGTGCTGGGGTTTGATCCTGACCGGCAAAAGCAGCAGTTAAAAGACCGCATCGGTGTCTGCCTGCAAGCCACCAACCTGCCGGCCAAGATGCGCGTGCAGGAAGCGCTGGAACTGTTTGGATCGTTCTATACGCGCAGCATCAGTTCAGAGCAATTGCTGAAGCGTTTGCAGTTGTGGGAGAAGCGAGCGGCTTTTTATGAAACGCTTTCCGGCGGACAAAAACAGCGTCTGGCACTGGCGCTGGCGCTGGTCAACGATCCGCAGTTGCTGTTTCTGGACGAGCCGACCACAGGGCTTGATCCGCAGATCCGGCTGGAAATCCACGGGCTGATCGAAGAGATGAAGTCGGAGAAACGCACCGTGGTGCTGACCACCCATTACATAGAAGAAGCGGAGCGGCTGTGCGACAGGGTGGCGATTATCGACGAAGGCAAGATCGTGGCCATGGGCACGCCGCGGGAATTGCAGCAGCAGAGCAAAGGGCAATCGCGCATTGACATTATTTGCGGCCAGCCCATGAACGCCGCCACATTGCCGCAATGGCCAGATGCAGTGGAAAGCAAGCTCAGCGAAGACGGAAAGTCGCTGACGGTGCATTCGTCGCGCCCGGCGCGGACATTGTTTGAGATCATGAAGTGGCTGGACCAGCAGGGAATGCAACTGGAAGACGTCCACCTGAAGCGGCCGACATTGGAAGACGTGTTTGTGGAATTGACCGGGAAGAGGCTGAGAGACTAAATCGCCGTGATCGCGCGTGATCGCCGTGACCGCACGTGATGGGAAAGATAAGGACCAAAGCTAAGAGCCAAGAGCTAAAAAAGCATGAAGCAATATCTGGCCATCATCGCAATGGACATCAAGCTGGCGCTGCGGCTGCGCGCGGTGATCTTCTTTAATTACCTCTTTCCGCTGTTTTTCTTTTTCGGTTTTGCCACGTTCCTGGGACGCTCGGACCGGATCGGCGGGATGGTCTATGTAGTAACCATGTCAATCACTTTTGGCGTGCTGGGGAGCGGGTTCTTTGGGGCCGGTATTCGGGCCATACAAGAGCGCGAACTAGGAATCCTGCGGCGTTACAAGGTCACGCCAATTACACCACTGCCGCTGCTGGTGGGATCCATGGTGACCGGTTGGATCATCTTTATTCCCTACATCGTGCTGATGCTTTTGATGGCGCACTTCATTTACCAAATGCCTATGCCGGCCCATATGTTCCAACTGCTGGTTTTCATCTCACTCGGGCTGATCGCATTCCGATCGCTGGGGCTGGTGATTGCGTCGGTGGCAAACACCATGCAGGAAGGCACCATCTTGGTACAGCTATGCTATTTCCCCATGATTTTCCTGAGCGGAGCCACTATTCCGGAAGAGGTCTTTAAGGGCGTGATCAAAATTCTGCATAATTTCATGCCGGCAACATACCTGGTGAGAGGCATGCGGAACATGATGCTGCATGGGCAAGGTCTGCTAGAGAAAGAGAACCTCGCGGCGGCTGGCGTGATGATCCTTACGATCCTGGGTGGCGGGCTGATTTCCATGAAGTTGTTCCGCTGGGAGAAGGAAGAGAAAATCCGCGGTCGCGCCAAGCTGTGGGTGCTGGTGGTGCTGCTGCCGTTCATCGTGTTGGGAGCGTTGCAGTGGCTCCATAATAAGTAGGTTCCGGGAACTCTGGAACGCCATCCGGTGTCAATCGCTGGAAATGCAGAGCTGCTGGAACAGGAGCGGTCGACTGGTCCTCTTCACGCTGGTTGCCGCAGGTGTGCTTGCGGCGCAGCTTCGGCCACTGCCGGGAACTGAAGAGGCACGGCAGGCTTTCCTTCGCAAGTTTGCCGCTGCAGCGCTTGAGCGCACGCAACACGCCGTTCGTTACGATCCAGCTTATGTCCGATTACCGTATCCCGGCGGAGACGTGCCGGCCGATACCGGCGTTTGCACGGACGAGGTGATTCGCGCCTGCCGGGCCGTGGGAATCGATCTGCAAAAAGAAGTGCATGAAGACATGGCGGCGAATTTCAGCGCCTATCCCAGAAAGTGGGGACGCCGCGAGCCTGATCCGAATATCGACCATCGCCGTGTTCCTAATCTGATGGTGTTTTTCAGCCGCAAGGGCGAGAGCCTGCCGATTACAGATCGCGCCGAAGATTACGCTCCGGGCGATTTGGTAACGTGGAACCTCCACCCCAGAGAGCGAAAAGCACGCTTTCTGGGAATCCCGGACATGGGCGGCGGGTTGACGCATATTGGGATGGTGGTGGACAGAAAAACGCTGTTCACCCGCCGATACATGATCGTGCATAACATCGGCGCGGGGCCCAAAATGGAAGACGTGCTTTTTAACTGGGAGATCACCGGCCACTACCGGTACTTTGGCCCTGCAGTCGCCGCCGGAGTGAGCGAAAATCCACGCGAAAGAAATTAGCGCTGCCCTGAAACCACCGGTTTGCAAACGCAGAAGCGCCTGACATGTCCAGGACTCGATCCGGTGCGGCATTCAGGAAAGGCGTATGATGGACTGGCTCCATCTCCTGAGCCGATCGGATGGTCCCCACACTCGGTTCCGTTTCTCTTTCTCCCGGATCGGCTAAATTTCCGGATCAAAAGGAGGACTATGCGCAACAATTCACCACTCGTCAATGCATGGATTTTCTTGAATGAAGATGAGCCTGCGGGGACGAACTACAACAGCAGCAACAGCAGTTATCAGCAGCTCATCCAGAACAATGTCTATCAATCCGTGGACATCCTGAACATTTGTTTCCTTACGACGCTTCCGACCAGCACGAAAACGGTCCCGCAGGGGGACGGTTCTTCGTATACGCTGTCAACCGGTAACCCGCCACCGTCGCATCCCGGAGGGCTGACCAATCAGGATTACATGCAGTACATAGTGCGGGATGCGCGCAAGAACAATCCCAATATCAAAATCGCGGTCACACTGGTGTACGGGCCGGCCTCATCCGATCCCAAGAGCAATGGCAGGGCGATTGCCAACATATTCTCCAACAGCAAGGTTTCACCGCAACAGAACGCCAACAACTTTGCCGCCAACATGATGGCTTACCTGAAAAAATACGATCTCGATGGCTTTGATATCGACTGGGAATCGGAGCTTTCCGATGTGACCACACAGCAGCAGTTCGCGATGGTGGTGAATGCCATAGGCGCCCAGTTCCGGCAGCACACCGATAAACCCTATTACCTGACACTGTCGCCGGCGGTTACAACCCATCTGGACGCCGCGGCGGTCAACAACAATATGGATTTTGTGAATCTGCAACTCTATTCTGGATTTACCTTCCCCAGCGATTTTGTGAAGGCGGGAGTGGACGCGAAATTGTTCGCCTACGGAGCAAAGTTCGAGTCGAATTTTCAAACCGCGAGCGAGGCTTTCCAGGACAATCAAAAGAATTACCACTACAAAATATTTACCTGCTGGCGGTTGAATTCCAACAACTACGTGTTTGAACAACAGCAGCAGCAGAGTTTGTATAAACTGGTGTTTCCAACAGCTGCCAGGAAATCACATGCGGGCTAAACGCCCAGCAGACACCTGGGTTAAGTAATTGGGGGCCGTGAAAGGCCCCCTTTCCACAAGCTGCAGACCTAAAAGCAGGGACGAGAAGCATCAATTCCGGCGACAGAACATAAAGAACCATGCACGTGATGCAAGTCACAGACCGGCGTGATGTGCGGGAAATAGACTTTTGCAACAACGTAGAAGGCGCCCGTCCGATGCGCACTACTCGTCCGAAGCGTGGCAGCAACGCGGGGCGCGGTTGGCAAGTCTAAATGATTTGGAGTATAAAGAAATGTTGCGCACAGAGCCGCTTCCAACACTAGAGAAGCCAGAAATCAGCGACAGGAAAACCATGTCAACCAGCACAATCACAAAAGGTCTAGAAGGCGTAGTTGCGGCCAGTTCCGGCGTCTGTTATATCGATGGCGATGCCGGTGTGCTCGCCTATCGCGGCATTGATATTCACGAACTGGCGGAAAAATCCACGTTTGAAGAAACCTGCTATCTGCTGTGGTTTGGGCGGCTGCCCAAGGCGGCAGAATTGGCCGATTTGAAGCAGAAACTGGGCGCCGAACGGAAAATTGATCCCGCCATCTATGATATGTTGCGGCGCGTCCCGAAAACGGCCACGCCCATGGAAGTGCTGCGGACGGCGGTTTCCGCGCTGTCGTTTTACGACGCGGAAGCAGAGAAGATCGATCACGACGCCAATGTTCGCAAGTCAATCCGCCTGACCTCGCAAATTGCCATGATCGTGGCCGGCTATGACCGGATCCGCAAAGGCAAGAATGTTGTGGACCCTGATCCAACGATTTCACACGCGGCGAATTTCCTGCTGCAACTCAACGGTGAAAAGCCCTCACCCACTGCTGAAAAAGCGCTGGATGTTGCGCTGATCCTGCATGCCGACCACGAACTAAACGCATCAACTTT
Organism: Acidobacteriaceae bacterium; assembly: GCA_027307045.1. Lineage (GTDB taxonomy): Bacteria > Acidobacteriota > Terriglobia > Terriglobales > Acidobacteriaceae > Angelobacter. Next base: position 8,289 of record DAHUXR010000069.1, on the reverse strand, counting down.
TGCGGCCCGAGTAACCGCAGCCACGCTTTCTGACATGCATTCGGCCATTACCAGCGCCATCGGAGCGCTGAAAGGCCCGCTGCACGGCGGGGCCAATGAAGCGGTGATGCGCATGCTGTTTGAGATCGACAAAAAAGGCGAGGACCCTGTGGAGCATGTGAAGAACATGCTGGCCAACAAGAAAAAGATTTCCGGCTTTGGCCATCGCGTTTACCACACGGAAGATCCGCGGGCCACGCACCTGCGGCAGATGTCGCGCGACCTGGGGCGCTCAGCAAACCCGAAGTGGTACGAGATGTCGGCCAAGATTGAGAAATATATCAAGGACGACAAGGATCTTAATGCCAACGTGGATTTCTATTCCGCTTCCACTTACACCACGCTTGGCCTTGACGTTGATTTGTTTACGCCGGTGTTTGCCGTCTCCCGCATCAGCGGCTGGGCGGCGCACGTGATTGAGCAGCTCGACGACAACCGGCTGATCCGCCCGCGCGCGGATTACATCGGGCCGGCGTATCCGAATAAGTACGTGGCGATGGAGAAGAGATAGCTTTTTTCCGGAGCCTCGAAGCGTAGCGGGGCTCTATTGTCGGCAATGACTTCTAAGGACCGCGACTGACTGCGGTCCTTTTTCCTTCCAAAATGTTTCTGCACTCTTCCGATCAGATTTCTCGACCGTCTCGAGCATCGTGGCAATAGGGGCCCCTCGCTCCGCTCGGGGTTTCAGAAAAACGGCGTAGAATAGACCCATGCGCCGCGTTTACCTTGATAACAATGCCACCACTCCCGTCCTGCCGGAAGTGTTTGAGGCGATGCGGCCGTTTTACCTGGAGCAGTTCGGTAATGCGTCGTCAATCCACCATTATGGGCAGCATGCGCGGGCGGCGGTAGAAAAAGCGCGAGCGTCAGTTGCGGCGCTGGTGAATGCTCGTCCGGCGGAAATTGTTTTTACCAGCGGCGGCACCGAGGCCGACAATCTGGGCATCTTTGGCCTGGTGCAGCGCGGCGATCACGTGATTACTTCCGCAATCGAGCACAGCGCGGTCATGAATTCCTGCAAGCGGCTGGAGCAGATGGGATGCGAAGTCACTTTTATTCCAGTCGGCGCCAGCGGAGAGATCTATGCCGGGAATGTTGAAGCGGCGTTGCGCGCAAACACGCGACTCATCAGCATCATGATGGCGAACAACGAAACCGGCGTAATTCAGCCGGTGGATGAGATCGGCAAGATCGCGCAGGAAGCGGACGTCTTCTTTCATACGGACGCGGTGCAGGCCGCCGGCAAAGTTCCTATCGACGTACAGAAAATTGCGTGCGACGCGCTATCCATTTCAGGACACAAGATCCATGCGCCGCAGGGAACGGGCGCTCTTTACATCAAGAAGGGAACGCTGATCCAGCCGCAGATTTATGGCGGCAGCCATGAGCGCCAGCGCCGCGCCGGAACGGAAAACGTGCCGGGGATTGTTGGTCTAGGCAAAGCCGCAGAGATTTCAAAACACTGGTTGGAGAGTGGCGGCCCCGCAGAGATGGCCGCGATGCGCGACCGGTTGCAGGACGCGGTGCTTGCGACGATGGAAGACGTGGGCGTGAACGGCCTGGGAGCGCCGCGCGTTCCAAACACGACGAATCTGTGGTTCGACCACATTGAAGGTGAAGCGCTGGTGATTGCGCTTGATCTGAAAGGGCTGGCCGTCTCGAGCGGAGCAGCGTGCTCGTCCGGCGCGATTGAGCCGTCACATGTGCTGCTGGCCATGGGACTGCCGCATCAGCGGGCGCGCGCCAGCATTCGGATCAGCCTGGGCAAGCAGACGACGCAGGACGATATCGACTTTGCGATTAAAGTGATTCCAGAGACGGTGGCGCGCCTGCGCGAGATCTCTCCCGTTTATCAGAAGGTTGCCGCAGATTCGCGCAGATGAGCGCACATCAAACGCAAGTTCTCGCCCTTTAGTGTCCAAGTAAGTCTTTCTGCCGATAGTCGGCAAATTCCTATTCAGCTACACTGGTCACTATGATGATATGGTCGGCCTGAGTTGACCGTTTTCTAATCAACCGCAGAATTCAATGAGCACCAAGTGGGTCCCAAAATCCGTACTGGCCCTGAAGGATTATTCACGGCACGACTTTGTCGCTGATCTGATCGCGGGCATCACGGTTGGGCTGGTGGCGCTGCCGCTGGCGATGGCGTTTGCGATTGCGTCCGGCATGCCGCCGCAAGCAGGGCTTTATTGCGCCGTGATTGCAGGGTTCCTGATCTCGGCGCTGGGCGGATCGCGCGTGCAGATTGGCGGGCCGACCGGCGCGTTTGTCGTGGTGGTGGCAGGAATCGTTGCCAAGTATGGGATCGACGGCCTTTTCATGTGCACTGGGATTGCCGGCGTGTTCCTGATTTTTCTGGGCGTGACCGGGCTGGGCAGCGCGGTGAAATATATTCCGCGCCCGGTGGTGGTGGGATTCACAAACGGAATTGCCGTGGTGATTGCCAGCACCCAGCTCAAAGATTTTTTTGGATTGCGCATTGAGCAGGTGCCGGGCAATTTTCTGGGCCGCCTTGAGGCCGTCGCGCAAAACTTCCGCACGGTTTCATTTGAAGAAACAGGATTGGCGGTTTTGGCGCTGGCGCTGATCCTGGTGTGCAGAAAGTTTTTCCCCAAGATCCCAGGCTACATTGTTGCGCTCTTTGTGGGTACGGCGCTGGTCTATTTCCTGCGCTTGCCGGTGCAGACGATCGGGACGCGCTTTGGCGGAATTCCGTCAGGGCTGCCGGCGTTGAAGATGCCGCACTTTCATCTGGAGATGATACGTCCGCTGATTTCGCCGGCGATTACGGTGGCCATGCTGGGCGCGATTGAATCACTCATGTCAGCCGTGGTGGGCGACAAATTGTACGGCCACGGCGAAAAGCACAAGCCGAATGTTGAGCTGATCGCACAGGGCGTGGCGAATTTTATTTCTCCGCTGATGGGCGGTTTGCCCGCGACCGGGGCGATTGCGCGCACTGCGACCAATATTCGATCGGGCGCGAAGACGCCGGTTGCAGGAATGATTCACGCGCTTACGCTGCTGGCGATCCTGATGTTTGCCACGCCTGTCGCCAAGTTCATTCCGCTGGCGGTGCTGGCGGCAATCCTGCTGGTGGTTTCTTACAACATGGGCGAGTGGGCGGAGATTCCGGAATTGCTGAAGCTTTCGCGGCTGGAGGTGGCTTGCTGGTCGGCTACGTTTGTGCTGACAGTCTTTGCCGACCTGACGGTCGCGGTGGAAGCGGGCATGATTCTGGCCGCATTGATCTTTATCCGCAAGGTCACGGCGACGACGACGATTTCTCGCGTGACGAAAGAATATGTGGATGAAGGCCGCTTGCACGTGCTCCAGGACAAGGAGATTCCGCCTTACGCGACGGTGTTTCGTATCCATGGGCCATTCCTTTTTGGCGCGGCAGACAAAATTGACGACCTGATGCAACAGATTCCGGAGCTGCCGCCAATTGTGATTCTGCGCCTGCGAAACATGACGGCCATTGACGCAACCGGCATTCGCGCGCTGGAAGAACTGGCGGACCGAGTGAAAGCCAGTGGTCGCCGGTTGATTCTGTGCGGCGCGCGTGAGCAGCCCGCGCGGTTGATGCGACAGTCAGAATTTGAGCAGCATGTGGGCGCTGAAAATATCTGCGCCAACGTGACGGAGGCGCTGGCGCGCGCGGGAGTTGTGTTTCCAGAGATCGCGGCGGAAGCGCCCTCGGTACAGAAGTGGGGCAGGCGCAGCACGGACCACGCGAGCGCTGAGGAAGAAGCGGCGGCGAAGGCTGCGACTTCCCGCGACTGATTGCGCCTGAGCCGTTCCAGCGAGCATCTATAATAGAAACAGGCCAATTATGCCCGCTCAAACCATTGCCGTAGCCATGTCCGGCGGTGTCGATTCGTCGACCGTTGCGGCCATGCTGCGCGCAGAGGGGCATAACGTGGTGGGTCTGACGATGCAGCTCTGGAACCAGCGCCGCCTTGCCGGACACGAAGGCATGCCGGAGCAGGTGCAGGGCCGCTGCTGCTCGATTGATGACGTGTACGACGCGCGCCGCGTGGCCGAGGACCTTGGCATTCCGTATTACGTGGTGAACCACGAAGAGCGTTTTGAGCGGGACGTGGTGCGTCCGTTCATTGACGAGTATCTTTCCGGCCGGACGCCGATTCCTTGCAGCCTGTGCAACAACCACCTGAAGTTTGACCAACTGCTGATTACGGCTCGGCAGATTGGCGCGGACATGCTGGCCACGGGGCACTATGCGCGTTGCGAGTTCGATGCCACTCGCCATCGCTGGCTGCTGCGGCGCGCCGCCGATCCGGCCAAGGACCAGACATATTTTCTCTTTGGACTGACGCAGGAGCAGCTCAGCCGCACGCTCTTTCCGCTGGGCCACATGAACAAGCCGCAGGTGCGCGAGCTGGCGCGGGAGCATCATCTGGCACTGGCAGAAAAGCCGGACTCGCAGGAGATTTGCTTTGTGCCCGGCGGCGATTACAAGCGCTTCATCGATGCTTATCTCAATGAGCAGGGTGAGCAACTGCCTGACACGTCCGGCGAACTGGTCACCACAGACGGCAAGGTGCTGGGACATCATGAGGGCGTGCACAACTTTACCGTGGGCCAGCGCAAGGGACTGGGCGTTGCCACGGGCTCGCCGCTCTACGTGATCAACATCAACGGCGCTGAGGGCAAGGTAACCGTCGGCGGAAATGATGATCTGTTGTCGCGCACGCTGATTGCCCGCGACCTGAACTGGATCGCCATCGACGGCCTGCATGATTCCGGAGCCGCCGCAAACACGCCGATGCGCGTTCATGCGAAGATCCGCCATCGGCATGAGCCCGCGCGTGCGGTGCTGGAGAACGCGCCGAACGGTGAGGTGCGCGTGACGTTTGAAGAGCCGCAGAGGGCCATCACGCCGGGACAGGCCGTAGTGTTTTACCAGGACGATCTGGTGGTCGGCGGCGGATGGATTGCGGAGACGGGTTAGTTCTGTGCAGGTTCGCGGGCCTTTCAGGCCTGCGATAAGATCAGGTGCTTGGACGGCTTCAGCCGCTGAGGTAACTTTTGACAATTCCTCATCGAGGGACGACCAGCGAGTCAAGAGAGACATCTGGCAGCCCCAGTTTGTTTTGATCGCCGAATACGAGATTCACTTGAGTATGCCAAGTTCAAAGACTACATCTGACAGAATCCCGTAAGGCGGCGCCTGGTCCGGACGCCGGAGGAGTATCCATACAGCTCGGCGCATCCTTCCTTTCAAGGCAGCATAGATCCGGTGCCGCAGCGGCTAAAGCCGATTTCTTTATCAGCTTTACCGCAGGCCTGAAGGTGTAAAGTTCCACGACATCATTTACAGAACGTTCCGACACATCCTTTACACTTTGGTTTCCAGTAAAGCCGCTCAGTCCCGATCCACGGCCGTGGATCGGGACTTGAGCGGGTCGATTTCGGCGATTAGTGTACGCCGATAGTGAACTAAAAATCGTGGTCCCACTGCGGTTACACCCACTAGCTGGTCGACCAGTGTCTGCGTGAGGTACCAACGTCGGCCATCAATGCGGATCGAGCCGCTGCGATCCACTTCCGCCAGCTCCGTCCCCGAGGGATAGATCCATTGTGCCGGCCGAAGCTGGTACTCCCTACCACTCTTCTGCCATAGCTGGGCCGGAGTTTTCATCTTTAAAGCTTCGTGGGGACGGAGATAATTATGCTCATAACGAAACTGATCTAACCAAGCCTGCCGATGTTCCCTGCGTGGGGGTCCGCTGCAGCGCCGTCACGTAGCGCGAATGATCGTCCAACACCGAAAGCGGCCCCACCGGCTCATGCCAGCCTTTGGGCCCGCCGGCTGGACCTGATTATTGTTGACTATCTCCAACTCGTCGCCGGCACGCCCACGGGCGGAGGCAAGCGCTATGAGAACCGCACGCAGGAAGTTTCCGCCATCTCGCGCGGCTTGAAAGGGCTGGCCAAGGAGATGCGCTGTCCCGTGATTGCGCTCTCACAGCTCAGCCGCGCGCCGGAAAGCCGCACCGGCAACAACCGTCCGCAACTGGCTGACCTGCGCGAATCCGGCGCCATTGAGCAGGACGCAGACGTGGTGGCCTTCATCTTCCGCGAAGAAGTTTACAAGCCCGACGATCCTGATCTTGAAGGCAAGGCGGAATTGATTATCGCCAAGCAGCGCAACGGCCCAACGGGCGTGGTGAAACTCGCGTTCATCAAGCGGTCAACGCGGTTTGAGAACCTGGCGCATGAGAGCGGGCCGGGAGAGTACTGAGGGCCCGACGATTTCTCGCTTGACACCCAGTAATTCCGGGCGACCGTCGCTACGGACGAAAAAGGCCATTCGATACGCGCCGCTGGGGCGGCTTGAGCTGCTCTGGGATCAGCTCGCCCACATTGTTACGTCTGTAAACACGCCCAGCGTGACCCGCTTGTCTCGATTGCAAAGCGTCCTGCACTGCATTTCAATGATGCGGGTCCCGTCACCTCGACGGATCCTGAACCGCGCCTTGAAATCGACACCCTGTTTTTGTGCTGCCTCAACGTGTTTCCAGATTGCCTCGCGGTCTCCCGAGTAATACATCAGGTCAAAGAACTTGCTCAGCGCAATCTGGGATTCGCGATCATAGCCAAGCACCTTGGCCGCCGCCGGGGAAAGCGTAAGTACATCGCTGCTGCTATCCAGATCCCAGGTACCGGCCTGTGTAACTTGCTGCAGCGTTTGCATGCGTTGCCGGCTGAACTGGATTTCGGCTTCCAGGCTCCTGGCTTTCTTTTGCAGGCGGGCAAGCCGGCGCTGGGTGATGCGGCATAGGGCGGCAAGCCGCAGCGCCGCCACCGCATTCACATGTGTGTGGTCTTCACAGATGCTGGAAAAGTCGCGCTGGTATTTTGGCGGGCCAAAAGCGTGGATCGGATAGGCACACAGAAGATGGAGCGCGTGACGCTGTGCAAGATCGCGCCACAACTCTTCCAGTCCGATGGTTGCTTCACGCCGGCCTTGGGCCCAGAGCAGGGCCACCATCTCGCCGAACAGCAACAGCCGATGGCCGGGTTTCAGTGCCGCTTTCGCATCATTGATCACCCCGCTCATCACGCTTTCAAAGCGGTCTCTGTCCAGCCTTCCATTCACCATGAACTTCGCCAGGCACTCGGCTGCGTCCAATTCCCTGAAGCGACCATCTCGTGCGGCGGCTCCCATGTCAATGCCCCGCAGGGCCAGATTCGCGCGCAATGCCTTGCGATGCTTTCTGGTTGCATTCACGATCACGATGTCTCCAGCGTTTAACGCTGCGGCAAGCTCCCGCGCCAGCAGCTCAATCAGGCTGGAATCGCTTTCATAGAACTGGACAGCGTGGTCTGGAACAGGTGTGGGAGGATATTTTTGCGGGGCGATAACAATTCGGCGGGCGATCATTGGGCTTATGACCTCACTAGCCTTACTTGTCTGCGCTTTCGGTTTTATGTTCAGGATTGGGGAAGCAGGAGAGGTGGAAGGATTATTGCGGCAAAAAAGTACTGCACTGAATCCAGAAGCTGCGTTTGTTTCCAAAATCCCGAATTGCAGTCTTCATCATAGCGCCAAACGAGGAGGATGAATGAGAATGTTTTATATTTTCAAGATAATTTTCCCATATTGAAACTGGCTTCATAAGGTGTATGTGCATTTCCCTGTCCGCTTTCAGCGGTGTGCTTTTCCCCCGAATGGGCAGTTACTTGATGATTCTGGGCAAAACCGCCGGACGGGCCGGTAGAAAGGCCAACAGCATGCCAGGGCGACGTCAACCGCCGCTCACGAATTATGCAGATCCCGATAAGGTATATCGCCAGGGATCGCATGTGATCGCAGAGATCGGGCACCCTGCAACGAACTCACCTTTCCAGTAGTGTGACCCTTAGATTCACACAGAGTGCATGGGCTTACTTCTCGTGGCTGGGTTTAGCGGATTGTTTGTTCGCTTGCGCCAGTTCGATGCTGGCCACATGAATGGTAGAGCTTGCGGGGTCAAGAATTCCTTTCACCTCTACCGCCTTACCTGCAAATTCCAGGGGCCGCTTTTGATCGTCAAGCTGATAAACCTCTTTCGTTCCTGGATCGTACAACACATACTTTCCCCGGGTCATGGCGCAGCCAATCGTGCATTTCGCGGTGGTGTTCACTCCTGCCTTTTTCATCATGGCAGCATGAGACCCTTCCTTGGCGCACAAGTTGTCCCATATCTCGCCTTTAAACACCTGTTCTCCTGCGTGAGC
>DAHUXR010000068.1 GCA_027307045.1 Acidobacteriaceae bacterium | reverse complement strand
TAGAGCCCCGGCAATGACCATCTCGATAACTACGATCCTTCGTCCCTCGCCAGAATCCAGTCCCGCTTAGCGGGACGACCGAATAGTAGCCCGGTACGTTTCCGCGGCGCGCTTGCGCGCTGAGGAATAAGTGCCGGGAAGAGTGAGAAGGGATTCCCACCGCTCTGCCGAAGGCCGGCGCGCAGCGCAGCGAAGCGCGGCTGGAAAAAGCAGCGGCCTTAAGGAATTCGATTAACTGCAAGATCGCTTTGCGTGGCAGCGTGCGCTTCTTTAAGTAACTGTCGCAGGTCTTCCATTTGTGCTGCGGTGAAATATCTCTTGGCGAATATGTACATGCTTATGCCGTCGTAAAAGATAAAGAGATTTTTCGCTTCCCTGATGATCCTAAAAGACGGCCAGTGATGAATCCAGACAATATACTCGCCGGATACTCGGACCTCAGCCGGCAAAAAATGTGCCTTATATTTCCTGCCTGCGAGATTGGTTCGCCGATATGAAACGATACCGCTGAGAAATGGAGATGCCCACAAAATGGACAAATAAAGAAGATACGCGACAAACGGAACGACCAGGTAGGGGTACATCCATGCAGTCCCGGGCTCACGATAAGCAAATGGCAAAAGCAAAAGAAGCAGGGCTGCCCCAAGGATTACACACAGATCTAAGTATGATCTTCGGGAAGCTCTATGAATAGCCGCGTTGGCCTCAGCAAAATCTCGACGCTCGATTTCGTAGTTGATCTGTATTTCCGCCATTCAGCCCTTACACGCTGGCCGCGCCCGTGGATCCCAGCGGCAGAAAATACTGCGTCCCGCGGATGGGTTCGCTTACGCGACGGAGCAGCTCTTGCAGGTCAGTGTGGCGCTCCACGAAATCGATGTCGTTGGTGTTCACCACCAGCAGGTCTGATGACGTGTAATGGAAAAAGAAGTGTTCGTAGGCCTTGACCACTTCTTCAATGTAGTCGTCGCTCACGGCGGTTTCACCGGCAACGTTTTTCTTGCGCAGGCGTTTTTTCAGCACATCCGGCGAGGCCTGAAGGTAAATCACCAGGTCCGGAGAGGGCAGCTGCTCACGGAAGAGCTGGTAATAGCGGTTATAATTTTCCAGCTCGGGATCGCTCAGGTTGATGTAGGCGAAAATCTTGTCTTTTTCAAAGATATAGTCCGCCACGACGGTCTTGCGCGACTTGGGGCCGACTTCCAGCGCTCGCAGTTGCTCAAAGCGCCGGACAAGAAAAGCAAACTGTGCCTGGAAACCGGCGCCGCGCTCGCCTTCATAAAACGCGCGGAGAAAAGGATTGTCTTCCGGCTCGATCACGCGCTGCGCGTTCAGCCGGTCCGCGATGATATTGGCCAGCGTGCTCTTGCCCACGCGGATGGGGCCTTCCACTGCTATATATTGTGGTGGTTCAAAAAGCTTGGCCATGTTTGACTATAAGCGTGTTTTTGGTAAATGCGTCACTGGTAAATGCGTCACAAGTCGGCTGACTTCAACGCAGCATATATGGCAAACCGTCCGCTGGCAATGTGCAATCGGTTAACAGGCTGTGGAAAGCCAGAGCGCCGGGCAATGAAGTGATTGATGGCGAAAGCGTTTCAGCGCAGGTTGCCGCGTGAAAGGAGCAGATAAAATTTGGTAATTGGGTAAATTGGTAATTTGGTAAATGTCCGGATGCAGCCTGCTTTGTCTTTGATTTGCGGTTGGGATTTGCTGCACTTTTAAGTTTGCAACTGCGATTTTCGAGTTCGCTGTCGGGGCCTGCGCTCTTAAATTACCCAATTACCAGATTACCCATTTACCAAATCTCTACCCATGCTCTGGCCTTACATCACGCTCGCTTCCGCCGCCGCAGCCGGCGTCAGTTATGCCGGATACGCCGCCATGGCTCCTGCGTCGCAGCTTTACGGGCGCACGCTCACGCATGGCAGCGATCCCTCGCAGATGGCGCTTACCTTTGACGATGGGCCCAACGATCCGCACACCATGCATTTGCTGGACGTGCTGGCCAGGCACAATGCCAGGGCGACGTTTTTTCTTATCGGCAAATATGTGCGCCAGCGACCCGATATTGCCCGCGCCATACTGGCCGCAGGCCATGAGATTGGCAACCACACGGATAGCCATCCCAACCTGATTCTGGTTTCAGCGGCGCGGCTGCGCCAGGAACTTGAAAGCTGCAGTAAGTCCCTGGAAGACGCTATGGGAAAAAGAGTGACGCTATTTCGTCCGCCTTTTGGCGGCCGTCGGCCCAATGTCCTGCGAACTGCCCGCGGCATGGGGCTTAGTCCTGTGATGTGGTCGGTAACCGGCTATGACTGGAGCGCCAAATCGGCGGACAAGATCGTGGAAAAGGTAAGCCGGCAGGTGGACTCCCGGAATAAAGCGCAGGCAGAGATTGTCCTACTGCACGATGGCGGACACCTGGCCTTTGGTACAGATCGCGGATATACCGTGGAAGCTACTCGCAAGCTGTTAGACCACTTCAGCGCCAGAAAATTTGTCACGGTTTCGGGCCTTAGCTGAGACAACCTGAACTTCTCTAGAACCAAAGGATTAGGGTGATTTTTCCCTATCTGCTAACTTCTGCCACGCCCCCACGGGGGCCTATAATAGATGCGTGAATAAACGCGTGCGCCGTCTACTTTGCTCTCTTGTACTCGCGAGTTTTGCTCTCAGTGTGCATGCTTCTGTTCCGTCTGTGAATAGTCCTGCCACGCTGAATCGCAGCGCCAGCCCGCAGTTTGAACACTCAATCCAAAGTTCGGCCCTGGGAATAACCGCTGCCCCCGCTGACATTTCTTTCTACGATGAGTTTTTTCCCGCCACTTCGGCCGCCCGCCAGACGCAACCCAAGACAGGCATATTTCACTGGGTCGGCAGCCTGATCAAAAAAAGCCGCCAGAAAATAGCTCTGCTTTCGCCGCAAAATTTATTCTAGAGCTGACCCTCGTCGAATCCTGCTTATTGTGAACGCTGTCACGACAGTGTGCGTTTTGTCCCAGTGACTCCGTGTTTCTCCCTGCGATGCCTGCTGCTTTTTTATCGAGACTTCATGGCGGCTGTTCCAGCAACTTAGGGTAGAATCGAACACTGATTTCCTTCCTCTGGAGACTTTCTTGCGCACGATTCGCTGGATTTTTCCGGCTTTTTTCATCCTGGCTGCGTCCTTCTGCGCCGCTCAATCCAGCGTGGAAGGTGTGGTGAAGACCGCTGCCGGAGAACCCGTGGCTGCTGCGCACGTTTCTCTCACGCACGCTGCAGCTTCTGTGCCGGCGCAGAAAACCACAGCTGACGCCAATGGCCGGTTCCATTTTGCCGCGGTGAATGCCGGTCAATATGTCGTCAAAACTGAAGCATTGGGCTATTTCACCCGCGATTACCAGATGGTTCTGCCTCCCCGGGAAACCGTCTCATTAACCATCGAACTGGCGCCCAAAACCAAAGTCACTGAAAATGTGGAGGTAACCGCCCAATATCAAACGATTGATCCGAGCCGGACGGGCAGCTCACAAACTTTCAGCCACGAGCAGCTTGAGCGCCTGATGGATCCGATGGTGGAAAACACCAGCAACCTGGTCGCGAACCTGATGCCCGGCGCAAGCCAGAGCCATGACAACTTTATCAACGTGCGCGGCAATGAATTTTCTCTGCATGAATTCATTAACGGTGTTTCTTTTCTTGACAACACGCAGCCGCAGTTCAGTCCTGGCGCCAGCCCGCAGATCTTTGAGACGGTTGACCTGATGACCGGCGGCTTTACCGCCGAGTACGGCAACCGCTTTGGCGGCGTACTGGATATTACGACGCGCTCCGGTCGCGACATGCAGGACCACGGATCGTTAAATTTTCGTGGGGCCACGCAAGACAATTACGACCTGAACGCCGAGTATGGTGGCGCGAAAGGCAAGCTGGGCTACTACGCATTTGCTGACGGATTCAGCTCGGGACGCTTTCTTGATCCTCCCAACGCCATAGAACTGCATGATTTTGGCTCTGCGCTTCGCGGCACAACACAGCTGGACTGGGTGAGCGGGAAAAATAATTTCAAGCTGCTGTTAATGGGCAGCGGCGCAAACTTTCAGCAGCCCAACCTGCCGGAAGATCAGGATGTAGGCCGCGATCCTTCACGCCATCTCCGCCAGCAAACGGCGATTCTCGCCTGGGGACATTCGTTTTCTCCCGATACCGTTCTCTCCAGCTCCATCTATCAGCGCGTCGGCTCAGATCGCATCCTGCCGACCTCTGATCCCATCACACCGCTATCCATCGGCTCACGCAGCACGCTTACCGTCGGCGCCAAGAGTGATGTGGTGCATTTGTGGCATGGGCACGTTTTTAAAGCGGGCGTCGATCTGACGCGGCTGCGCGAGCTGGAAAGCTTTTTTATTGATGGCCGGGGCGACGCGGAAATTTTCAACCTCGACGCCAGCGGCGCATTCAGCTTCCGTGGCGGAGTAAAAGGCGGGCAAGCAGGCCTGTACCTGCAAGACCACTTTTCGCCATTCAAAAATCTTACGGTGGATGCGGGCGCGCGCTATGACTACTTTGATCTGGTCGATACGCATGTGCAGTTGAGCCCGCGCGTGGGCTTGGCCTACCACATCACGCGCACAAAATCAGTGGTGCACGCTTCTTACAATCGTCTGTTCTCCCCGCCTCCAATTGAATACTCCCTGCTCGCTAGCTTTATCGGCAACAATGCCGCCGATCCCGGGCAGCGCGTGGGCAACGTCCGCGCTTATACGCAGAATTATTTTGAAGTCGGCATACAGCAGGAACTGCATCCGCAAGTGGCGCTTGAAGTGGATGCCTATACGCATACTGGCCACAACAGTTTTGAGAACCATGAAATCAGCATCTCCCGGCTGTTTCTTCCCATCAACTTCAACACGGCGCGCTCCAGCGGCGCTGACGTGATCCTGAATGTGCGTAGCCTGGAACGGCTGGGCATAAGCGCCCGAGTGCAATACACGCTGGCCCGCACCTTCTTTTATGGTCCCGTAACCGGCGGCTTTACCGGCGACGAACCTCTTGCCCCCGGCCAACGTATTCAGCCCGCTTTTGACCAGACGCATACCGGCACGGCGAATCTTTTCTATCGCAACGGCTGGAGAGGTTCATGGATCGGCACCGCCTTGCGTTACGGCAGCGGGACCATCGTGGAAAATGGTCCCCGGCTGGATCAGCACCTAACTGCCGACCTCGGCGCCGGCTTCAACATGTGGAAAGCCGAATCCCGCCGCCTTGACATGGAACTGGACGCCACCAACCTGACCGACAACCGCTACAGGATATCCAAAGAGAGCGAAGAGATTCCGATCCAGTTTGCCCCGTCGCGCACGCTGGGTGGCAGCCTTAAGTTTTATTTTTGAGGCTATTCCAAGCTATGTGTGAAGGCCGCCGCTAACGTAAAATATTGAATAAGCCTTCTTGTTGACTGGGAGCCGTGGAGTGAAATTGCGCCTGAATTGGGTCTTGATCACGCTGCTTTTTCTGGCATCAAGCGCAGCCGCGTTTGCTGCGGATGCCACCGTGCTCAAGCCGCCTCGCGGGGCCGCTGTAGCCATTGTGATATTTGAAGACATGCAATGCCCGGACTGCTCCAAGGCTTATCCTGTAGTCTGGGAAGCCGCCAACGCGCATAAAATCCCGGTGGTGCTGCATGATTTCCCTTTGCCCATGCATAACTGGGCCTTTGATGCGGCGGTATGGGGGCGCTACTTTGATCAGGTATCGCCCGAGATGGGAAATGAGTTCCGTAAGTTTATTTATGCCAACCAGATACAGATCACCAGGGACAATCTGCCGCAGTGGACGCAGAAATTCGCCGCCGAGAACAAGGCGTCCGTCCCTTCAGACAAAGATCCTGACGGCAAGCTGGCGGATTTGGTGAAAGCAGATTACCTGCTTGGGCAGCGCATTGGAGTGGAACATACTCCCACAATCTGGGTTGTAGGTAATAGCGGAGTTTCTGTGCCTTTGGTTGAAGAAGTGAAAGTCCGGGAGAAGCTGGGCCAGATGATTGAAGACATGCTCAGCAAGGCGCAGCCTGTGGCTGCCGCGAAAGTAAATTCCCCGGCCAAGGCCTCAGTCCGCAAGAAAAATATTGTCAAAACCCCTAAGAAGGCAGGATGACCAGGAAAATGAATACATTGGCAAAACGTTTTATTCACATCGCCGCAGCGCTTGCTCTTGCGCTTGCTCCAGCCGCCAGCCGTGCTGCGGACGGTTCGTCACTCAAGCCGCCTCCCGGCGCCCGCGCGGCCATTGTGATGTTTGAGGACCTGGAATGTCCTGACTGCGCCCGCGCTTATCCGGTGGTCTGGGAAGCAGCCAAAAAGCACAACATCCCCGTGGTGTTGCATGACTTTCCGCTTCAACAACATCCCTGGTCTTTTGATGCGGCAGTCTATGCCCGTTACTTTGACACCAAGTCAGAGAAGCTGGGCGACGATTTCCGGGGCTATATCTTCCAGAACCAGCCGCAAATCGATAAGTCCAACCTGCGCCAATATGTCGATAAGTTCGCTAATGACAACAAGACGCCGATTCCGTTTGTTCTGGATCCTGATGGGCAGTTCAAAGCCAAGATCCTGGCCGACCGCCAGATGGGAACGCAAATCGGCCTGCAACACACCCCGACCATTTTTGTGGTGGGCAATGGCGGCGCGGCAACTCCGGCTGTTGAGGTTGAGGACCGCGGCAAACTAGACCAGATCATTGAAGACACGCTGCAGAAATCGCCCGCGGTACCAGCGGCGAAGAAGCCTGCGGCCAAAAAGACAACGGCAAAGAAGACCGCAAAGAAATAAGGCGCCGGTTCAATAGAAATAGGAAAACGCCCTCTTTCACCGAGGGCGTTTGCTTTGACTTCTTTGCGCTTTGCCGTCTTTATTTGACCTTGCCCAACTCAGTCACCAGCTCTTCATAATCCGGCTCCTGGCCAAGTTCATAGGTCTTGGAAAATGCGATTTTCCCTTGCTTGTCCACGATGAAGATCGCACGGTCATTGATTCCGGGCAGCGGCTCTCCCAGACGCAGGATGCCAAACTGCTGGGCCACACCGGCGTGAGGCCAGTAGTCGCTCAGGAGAGGATACTCAAGCCAGCCAATCGACTTCTCCTGCCAGGCGAGGTGGCTGTAAATTGAATCCGGGCTGATGCCCACGACCTGGGCATCGTAGTCGGCGAACTTTGGCAAATATTTGCCGTACGCCGACATTTCATTTGTTCAAGTTGGACTCCAGTCCAACGGGTAAAACGCCAGAATCACGTTCTTTTTGCCGCGCAGGTCACTGAGCTTGAACTTGTGTCTCTGTTTTCCCGTTACTGCGGGAAGCTCGACCTCCGGGGCCATCTCTCCAACTTTC
Source organism: Acidobacteriaceae bacterium (assembly GCA_027307045.1). GTDB lineage: Bacteria > Acidobacteriota > Terriglobia > Terriglobales > Acidobacteriaceae > Angelobacter. Next base: position 17,357 of record DAHUXR010000068.1, on the reverse strand, counting down.
AAAGCCGCCATTCATTCCTCCACGTAAACTTGACCGGGCTTATACTGCAAGCCGGGACGCTGCTGAGAAAACATTCATTTTATCGTGGTCAAATAATTTAAGACAGGGTAGCTTAAAGAAAACAGCGGAGACGCCAGCGGCATCGAATCCCGTTGTCCCCTGTTTTGGCAAAGTTGCAGGACTATACCGGCGGGAGCGCGCCCTCATAGGAGTGAAAATGCTGGGTTTGGGTAACTATAATTACGGGCACTTTTCCCGGGAACTCTTTCATGATCTGGCCCGCAGTTCGTTCTCCGGTCCCGGGCCGGGTACACAGGCGCCTGACTTCAAGGCCACGACACTGGATGGCGAAGCCGTTCGCCTGAGCGATTACGCGGGAAAAAAGAACGTGCTGCTGGTTTTTGGATCGGCCACATGCCCCATGACCGCCGCTTCAATCGGCCGGATCAACGAGCTTTATGACCGCTATCGCGGCGACGACATCGAATTTCTCTTCGTCTATGTGCGGGAAGCCCACCCCGGCGAAGTAATTCCCGCGCACAATTCGATGCGGGAAAAGATTGAAGCTGCCCGGCTCCTGCGTGATGAAGAAGATATGCACATGCCCATCGTTGTGGACGATCTGCGCGGCTCCATCCATCGCAAATACTCCAAGCTGCCCAACCCGGCATTTCTCATTGATAAGTCCGGCCGCGTGGCTTTTCTCTCCCTCTGGTCCAAGCCCGCCGGCCTTGGCCAGGCCATTCAGGAACTGCTGGATGCACAGGAAGAACGCGGCGTTGGTCACGCGGTGGTCAATGGCGGCCAGGACCTTGATATGCCCATGCCTTACAGCTCGCTCTATGCGTATCGCGCCCTGGAGCGCGGTGGAAAACAATCATTGAGCGATTTTCGCCACGCCATGGGATTGCCGGCCCGCGTGGCCATGACTGCTTCCCATATCGCGCGGCCCCTGCTCGATAATCCCGGACGCGTGATGTCCATTGCCGCTCTTGCCGCCGCAGTCCTTGCCGGCGGGCTGTATGCGGGCTTTGAATTGCGCAAGAGGCGGCTGGGGACACAGCGAAATCCTTATCGCGCCTATGAACGCGACAAAGTGCGCGATACCGAAACGGGGACGGATTACGGGGCGGTGGGAATTTAGCTTTCTTCCGTGGTCCCTCACGCTGTGAGCGATCCTTTGGCCGCGTTGCCGGGGATGCATAGCCGCGTAAATTAGTTTCTGCGACGATCCAGATTCACATAAAGACCCCTCGCTGCGCTGGAGAAAAGACAAGGAAAAGCTCTGGAAAACTCGTCCCAAACCTCTTTAAATCTGCGTTGACGCGCCACTCCGAATCGCCGACAATCGCCTTTCATGTTTTTCTACCTCGCAGGCTCCATCGAATACTCTCCTGATCTCGGCAAAGGCTGGCGCGCCCGGATCACTCCTGCGCTCAAGGCGCTGGGACATGAGATTTACGATCCCGCCGAAGACGAGATGAAAAATCTGACCGCCGTCGAGGCCACTGAGTTTCGCGCATGGAAGCAAAGCGATCTCGGTCGCTTCCGCCAGACGATCCAGAAGATCATTGCCTACGATCTTGATCTCATTGAGCACCAATGTGACGCGATTGTCTGCTACTGGGACCAGTACGCCGGTCGCGGCGCCGGCACTCAGGGTGAACTGACCTTCGCGCATCGCATGGGGATTCCCGTCTATTTAATTTGCGGGATGCCGGTGGAGCATATCAGCGGATGGCTGCTGGGCTGCGCCACGGAAGTGTTTGCGAACTTTGAGGAATTTAACGAATTTATGAACAGTAAGCTGGCCGCTCTGGACGCGTGATTGTGAATTACTATCAGGGCTGGGAGCCAGTAACTAGGAGCTTTTTTTAATGAATGCAATGCGGGGAAACCTGGGCTGGATTGAAGTGATCTGCGGGCCAATGTTCAGCGGCAAGAGTGAAGAGCTGATCCGCCGCCTGCGCCGCGCGGAAATCGCGCGCCAGCGCGTGCAGATCTTCAAGCCCATCATTGACCAGCGCTACGCCAGCGACCAGATTGTCTCGCATGATGACGGCCGCATCCACGCCGAGGCCGTAAGCAATGCCATGGAAGTCCAGGCCAAGCTCGACGTACGGACAGAAGTCATCGGCATTGATGAAGCGCAATTTCTCGGCGAAGCCATGATCGACTTCGTCGTCCGCCTGGCCGATATGGGCAAGCGCATCGTCATTGCCGGGCTCGATACCGACTATCTTGGCCGCCCGTTTCATCCCATGCCTGAGCTGCTGGCCGTGGCCGACGAGATCACAAAAACGCTTTCCATCTGCATGCAGTGCGGCAATCCCGCCAAGCACACGCAACGGCTGATCGCCAATGAAGACCTGATCGTTGTAGGCGCTGCCGGAATGTATGAAGCCCGCTGCCGCCGCTGCTTTGAGCCTGACCTTGCCGCTCTTGAAACAACTAAGAAGAAGCAGATGGAGCTGGTAACTGCGGTGGGCAGGAGCAATTAACCGCTGGCAACTGTCATTTAGCCAGAGCAAAGCCATTAGCGGGTTGGCCAATTGCTTGAACGCAAAAATGCTCCCGGGGGCCGCCCGGGAGCGATTTTTGTTTTAGCCAACAGCCAAGAGCCGCTTTTTATCTACTCGTATGCCTCGGCGCAGTTTCCGTCGGCGTGTCCATCCCCTGCCAGCCGGGTTTCTCGCCCTGGTTCTGCTCGTCCAGCCACTTCTTTAACGGCGCAAAATAATCCAGGATGGCCGTTGCGTCCATCTGGCGCTGTCCGCTGATGGCTTCCAGCGCGTCCGGCCATGGCTTGCTTTTGCCCATGCTCAGCATCTTGTTCAGCCGCTCGCCCGCCGCCTTGTTCCTATAAATCGAGCACCGATGCAGCGGCCCCTGGATTCCCGCCGCCTGGCACAGCGCGCGATGAAACTGGAACTGCAAAATCCGCGCCAAAAAGTAGCGCACGTATGGCGTGTTCGATGCAATGTGATACTTCGCGCCCGGATCAAAATCCGCTTCGCTGCGTTCCACCGGCGGCGCGACGCCCTGATATTTGGCTTTCAGGGCCCACCACGCTTTGTTGTATTGCGCGGGCGTGACCTCTCCGGAAAAAACTTCCCAGCGCCATTTGTCGATCATCAAGCTGAACGGCAGGAACGCAATCTTGTCCATCGCCTGCTTCAGCAGATAGCCGATGTCGGCGCTCTCCGGCGGCACCGTATCCAGCAGGCCGACTTCCTTCAGGTATTCCGGCGTCACGGAAAGCGCAATCGTATCGCCCACAGCCTCATGGAATCCGTCATTTGCGCTGTCCTGAAACAGCGGCGGCTGCCCTTTATAAGCGCGCTGATAAAAGTTGTGACCAAGCTCGTGATGGATCGTGACAAAGTCTTCGTCCTTCACCTCAATGCACATCTTCAGCCGCAAATCGTCTTTTGCGTCGATGTCCCACGCGCTGGCGTGGCACACCACGTCGCGGTCCTGCGGCTTCACCAGCAGTGAGCGCTCCCAGAAGGTCGGCGGCAGCGGCGCAAATCCCAGCGAGGTAAAAAAGGTCTCGCCATACTTCACCATCTTTTTTGCGTTGTCGAGCGTTGCCGGTCCTGAACCCAGGCCTTGTTTCTCAAGCTGCTGCGTCAGGTCATAACCCTGTCCCCCATCGGCCGGCGCCACCAGCGGATAAACATTCCCCCACTCCTGCGCCCACATATTGCCCAGCAACTGCGCGGGGATCATGCCGTCTGGTCGCTCCGCCGCTTTGCCGTATTTCTTGATCAGCTGCTTGCGGACGTACGTATGCAGCGAAATATAAAACGGCTCAACCTGCCTCCACAGCCGCTCCACTTCCGCGCTGAACTCGTCGGGAGACATGTCATAGTTGCTGCGCCACATCGCGCCCGTATCTTTAAAGCCCAGCTCGGTCGCGCCTCTGTTCGATAGCTGCACAAACCGCGCATACTTGTCTTTCATCGGCACGGAAATCTTGTGCCACCCGACCCATGCATCCAGCAGCTCGTCCGGATTCGTGCTGTGGGCCATGATACGTTCGAGATCATTGAGGGAGAGGCACTTTTCTTTGCCGTCCACCGGCTTGCAGTACTTGCCTTTGCCATACATACCGTCCAGTTTGCTGGCCAGCTCCGTCAGCTCTTTGCGTTCGGCATCATTATTAGGCGCAGGCGCGGTCAATGACAGCTTCAGCAACAAAAATTTCCTCGCCAATTCCGGAGGCATCTTCAGCCCGTCAAAGCGGCGCGCATCCAGCGCCAACTGCGTCACCGCGGCCGTCAGCTTCTCATTCGCCTGTGCCGATATCGTCTCGGTATCGTCGGTAATAAAGTTTTCCTGCACCCATTGCGCGCGGCTCGCGCGGACCGTGAGGTCCTCAAGCTCGTCTTCCGCTTTCTTCATGAACGCCTGCGCTTCCGCCACTGTCGCCGCTCCTTTGGCGTGCGTCGCCGATGCTTTTCCTGATGACGATTTGCTGGATGCCGCCTCGCTCGATGATTTCGACGCCGGCTTCTTCGGCGCCGTTTGCGCCAGTGCCGCGCATGTTGCCAGTAGAACTACCATTGCCAATCGAACAACCGACGACCTGCAGATACGGTTTGAAAACATTGCTCCTCCGGTGGGGCACGAATAGATGGATCGTGAAACTGTTTAGCCTAGCCGTTCAGCGCGGCTGTTTGCAAATCGCGCGTCTTTGCTGTCTGCCAGTCCTTACTGCAATTCATTTGCGGGCAAGGCAGCGAAGTTGGCCGGGGAGGACAAGCCGGTCTTGTTGAAAATGCCTCTGCCGAATGTTGGCATCGCCGCGCACCTTTCCTAGCGTTAGAGAGCGAATACGTTATCCATATACGCGGTTAGGATCTTCGGTTCCGCTCCGACCATATCTCAAGATCGTCCTTCGTAACGGATCCGCATCAACGCCGGTGATTTACGGATTGGTGGACTCTGGCGCTGATTATTCAATTTTCCCGGCTGACATTGCCAGGACTTATCTCAAGCTGGATTTGAGTGCGGCTACACCGTGGCATTTTCAAGGAACTACGGGACGCCCTCAGATCGCTCTTCTCGCCGCTGTAGAGGTCAATATTTTGAACGAAGCCGGAACCGCGAATGATTTTCAATTTACCGCCAATGCCGGGTTTTGCGATGACTTCAAATTTGGCGGAGGCGTTCTGCTTGGGCAGAATGGCTTCATGTCCGAGTTTAAAACCGCTTTTAATCAGCGGGAGAATTTCTTCGAAATTGAGCCATTCCAATGTCCCTGCTACAGCGCACCTAAAGCCATGAACTCCGATCACCGTTACTGCGCGACCACGCGACATGAGCGGGCCACTCGTTCCTCAAAAAAACCGTCAAAACTCCCGCGCCGGCTTCGGCGCTGGTCGCTCCAGGTCCTTTGGCATGTTCGCCAGTGAATACGCCAGCACCGCCATTACCGCAGCGTTCTCTTGCAGTTCGCGCAGGACAACTTTATCCAGCGTGTCGGCGGCGGTGTGGTGGTAGTTAAAGTAAAAGCGCTGATCTTGAATCGGTCCAAAACATGGGACGCCCAATGCCAGCAACTGGGCGATGTCGGTTTCTGTGTCGTCGGAGGTCTGCTCCATGCCCGCGCCGCTTTGCTGCAGAATCTGCGCTGTGGGCTGCAACAGCGCCAGGTTTCCCGCCGGGGCCGCCATGCTAAAGCCCGTGGGATGTCCCGCGCCCAGGTCGCTTTCAATCGCGGCAAAGTGTGTCGCCATCTCCGCTTTATGATCGGCGGCGTAGGCGCGCCCGCCGGACGTGCCAAATTCTTCATTCATCCATGCAATCACCCGGACCGTGCGCCGTGGATGCAGGCCCAGCTGCTTGATCAGTTGCGCCGTCTGCATCGCCACAACAACTCCAGCGCCATCGTCGATGGCCCCGGTGCCGAGGTCCCATGAATCAAGATGGCCGGAAACGATGACCACCTGGTCCGGCAGCTCGCTTCCTTTCAGGTCGGCCACCACGTTATATGAGTCAACGTCGGCCAGCTTCTGCGGCGTCAATACCAGGTGCATGCGCACGTTTCCCTGTTTCGCCAGATACGCCAGCGTGTCTGCGTCTTCCGCCGTAACAGCCGCGGCCGGAATCTGTGGAGCATCTTTTAGATAAATCATCGCGCCGGTGTGCGGGATTCGATAGTCAGCTCCGCCCACGCTCCGCACCAAAGCTGCAATCGCTCCCTGTTTGGCGGCTGCGCTCGCGCCGATGGCGCGATAGATCACCGCCTGGCCGTAAGCAGGGCCTCCGTGGCCGGTGGCGGCAAGCTGCTTATCGAATTTGTAATTGAACAGCACGATCTTGCCGGCAACTTTGTCACGGCCAAGCGCGGCCAGCTCGTCAAAATTGTTCACCACAACCACGGGCGCGGTGATTCCCTGCGCAGGAGTGGCCACGCTGCCGCCCAGCGCCGTCAGCACAACTTTTTGCGTTGTTCCGGGAGCCATGCCGGGAAATTCCACCAGCGCCCCGGTCTCTTCTCCGCGCACCCAGTGCGGGACCACGACTTTCTCCAGCTTTACGTCGAGCCCCAGCTTGCGCAGCTCGCCAGCCACATACTGCGCCGCAAAATTTGCCTGCGCCGATCCTGCGGGTCTTGGTCCAATGTTGTTTGTCAGATGGGCAAGCTGGTCCCATGCATAGTCGCTCTTCAGCGCCGTTTCCTGCAGTTGCTTAAGTTCAGCGGTAAGCTGCGGCGAGTAGGCCGGCGGCTGCTGAAAATTACGCTGCGCAAAACTGAAACCGCTAAAAAGAGAAATAAAAAGTACCGCAAAGAATGTTTTCAATCTGCTTCTCCAGGACGAACCGCATTGCGTCAAAAAAATTCAGGAATCGGCAGCCATTATATAGACGTGAGCACACGGACGTTTCACCAACGAGTGAAGGATTGAAGCGGAAGGCCGATACAGCTTAGTCAAAGCCGAACCATGGGGGGAACTGCGTAGCGAAAGGCGGCCGTCGAATTTTCTCTGTGCAACTGGCGTCCAGGTTTTTGGCCGACCCATCCTGGATGAAGCTGGTAAAAATATCGCGGAGACAGTTGCCTTCGAATTGATGTCCCAGATACCTGATCTTGAGCTGTCTTCCGTTCGGCAGGAACTTGAGCGCGCTCTCGCCGAACCAGGTTGGACTTGAGCCATCAACTTCGCCGGAGATCATTAATACAGGTACATCGGACTTCACTGGATCCAGGTAGCTGGAAGTGATGTTGCCTTTAGGCCAATCCTTGCAGGCGGTGATGTGGCGTTGGACGCGCTCAGGCCCGACATAGGTATTCTGAGTTTCATCCGCGAGCTCCTTCGCGGTAATAAATGGCACGCCTTCCGAACATGTGATGGTGAAGTAAACACCGCGCGCCACGCCTCCGCCGGGACTGAGATGCACGTCCGCCTCCTCGAATGGCACGTAGTCATTTTCATAAGCCTGATGAATAATCTTGGGGACGAACTGCTGCGAGTCGGTCGAATACATGGCCAGGCGAATTCCTTCAACAAAGCTCGAACGGGATAACTTCACCTGCACCCGCTTTTTGCTCACGGTATCGACCATCTCCACCTGCAGCGGCCCGTTATTGAAACGGGAAAGCACCACGCCAAACTCTTCCTGCAGGTGGGGAAATGCGCCGTGGCAGGTTTTGTCAGCCGTGCAATCGGCAAATAGCAGGTCCATGGCGTGCTGGGCGCTGCGGGGAAAAAGCAGCGGCTGTTTGATGTTTGGAGTGGCCACGCCAACCAGAAATGCCGTACGCACATGTTCTGGATGCTGTCGCATGTACACCTGTGAGGCAATCGTGCCGTAGGAGAGGCCTACAAGATCGATCTTGTTGTAGCCGAGCGCGGCGCGTACCTCGTCCAGGTCGTCCATGGCGATGGGCGTTGTGTAAAGCCGCAGGTCTGCATGCTCCTGCAATTTTTCGCGGCATGCGCGCACTTTATCCGGGGGCAGGATGTCGCCAAAGAAACTGGCGAGATCTTTTGCATCGTCGGCTATATCACAAGTGAGAGGATTGGAGCCGCCTGTGCCTCGCTGGTCCACAAAGACCAGGTCATGGTCCTGCCGGACCGGCCCAAGAATCCCCTTGGCCAGTTCGATCAAGCCTGTGGCAGGCGCGCCGGGTCCGCCGTGCAGAGGGAAGATGGCATCAGGCGCCGGCTTGCTGCCCAGTGATTTGAGCACCACAATCTTGAGCTTGATGGTTCGGCCGGATTTTGCCGCGCGGTCCTCAAATACTTCATAGGTACCGCAACGTGCATCGCCTTGAATGCCCGGCAATTCGCAACGATGAAGTGAAAGGCGTGATGAAGACGAGCTTGCGTCTGCGCTGAAATGCCCCCACGAGCAGGAAACCAAGATGGCAAGGCACGTCCCGCCAAGCAGTACGCTAACAGGCGCGATGGTCCGTTTTCTTACCACATTGCTCTCGTTTTCCATTCGAGTTTCACATTGGCAAGCATCAAAACACCGCCCAAGCATCGTTCGGCAACGAGCATTTCGCGGCTGTGGGGAATTAGACTGGAGGAAAGTAAAAGAGTCATAGCGGCCGGCGTGTGCGGTTGTGGTACCCAGCTGCCCGGAATCGAACACCACAATCCCGGAACTTGCACCGCCAAACTTGCGTATATCTGCTAGGCATTCAACCGCTTGGCTTGGTTTTCCCGTTTCGGGCATTGAATTGCCACTGTCATTATTTCCCGTAATCCAGCTCGCCTCCGGAGGGCGCTTCAATGAGGACCTTATTCCAGGACATCCGTTACGGCATGCGCATGCTGTTGAAGAATCCCGCCATGACCACGGTCGCGGCCTTAACGCTTGCCCTGGGCATTGGCGCAAATACCACCATCTTCAGCGCCGTGAATGGACTCATGCTGCGGCCGCTGCCGGTGGCCAACGCTGACCGGCTGGTGGTGCTTGATGGACAAGCGCAGGGAGCTGCCAACACTTTTGACCAGCTCCCTTTTTCTGACTTCCAGGACATTCGCAGCCAGGCCGACGGATTTTCTGACGTTCTTGGCTACACGCTGAGCCTCGCCGGAATGGAGAGCGGCGGCAAGGTTGAGCCGGTCATTTATAGCTACGTAAGCGCAAACTTTTTCCAGGCCCTGGGCCTTAAGCCCGCCGTCGGACGATTGATCTACGGCGCGGAGACGGAAAAGCGCGGCACGGAAAATGTCGTAGTGCTCGGCTATGACTACTGGAAAAAGCGGTTCAACGGCGATGCATCGATTGTGGGCCAGCAGGTAAAGATGAATGGACACTCCGTCACGGTGATTGGCGTGGCGCCGGAAAGCTTTCACGGGACCTATTCATTGGTGGACATGCAGGCTTACCTGCCCTTCGGCATGAGGACTTTGTGGATCACCGGCAACAAGGACGACTACTGGACCAAGCGGACTGACGGCGACGTAAAAATTCTGGGAATTTTAAAACCCGGCGTCTCGCGGCGGCAGGCACAGGTTTCAGCCAACGTGGTGGCGCAACGCCTCAACCGGCAATTTCCTGAAACGCACAAAGGCAACACTTACCATCTTTATCCTGAACGGCTGGCGCGGCCTGATCCTGATCCCTCCAACGGCATGCTGATCGTCGGCATATTGTTCATGGTTCTGGCCGGCATGGTGCTACTGCTGGCCTGCTCCAACGTCGCCAATATTGTGCTGGTGCGCGCCACGGCGCGTGACCGCGAGCTTGCCGTGCGTACTGCTCTGGGTGCGGCGCGCAGCCGCATTGTCCGCCAGTTGCTCACGGAAAGCCTGCTGCTGGCATTGATGGGCGCGATGCTTGGGACCTTGGTGGGTGTATGGGCCACGCGTTTGATCAGTTCGATTCATATTGCGGTGGCGGACATTCCCATTCGCTTTGATTTCAGCTTTGACTGGCGCGTTTTCAGCTTCGGGTTTGCCATCGCGCTCGTCACCGGCCTGCTCGTCGGTCTGGCTCCGGCGTGGCGCGCCGCCCGTTCCGATTTCAACAAGGTATTGCATGAGGGCAGCCGCGGCATTCTGGGCTCAGGCAAATCAAAGGTGCGCAACGTGCTCGTCGTCGCGCAGGTGGCCGTCTCTTTAATGTTGCTCGTGGTCGCCGGCCTCTTTGTTCGCAGCAGCCGGAACGTTGAACACACTTATCTCGGCTTTGATCCGCATAACGTGCTCAACCTCACCATGGAGACGCGGACGATCGGTTTTGACCAGCCTCGCACAGAGCAATTTTTCCGCGAGATGAGAGACCGCATTCGAGTATTGCCGGGGGTTGAGTCGGCGAGCATAGCCACAACTGTGCCCATGGGATACTCCAATGAAGTGAGCCGGATCTTTGCTGAAGGACAGCCACAAAGCAACCAGGAAGCGGTGCCCCGCGCTTTCTACAATGCGATTGATCCAGCGTATTTCAGCACCATGCGTATTCCCCTTCTTCGTGGCCGGCTCTTTACTGAGCAGGACACCGGCAATACGCCCAGGGTGGCGATTGTGAATGAGGCCATGGCCAATAAATTGTGGCCCGGCCAGGACGCGCTGGGCAAGCGCTTTAGTGACGCCGCTGCCTCCGGCCCATTCCTGGAAGTTGTGGGCGTGGCCAGGCAGGGCAAATACACTGACCCGGTGGATACGACGACAATGCTTTACTACGAGCCCATCGCGCAAAACTTCCGTTCGTTTGTGACGCTGCAAATCCGCACCGCGTCCGCGCCGGAAGCCCTGATTCCCATAGTGGAAGAGAAAATCCGCGGCTTGGCGCCCGGGCTTCCGCTTACAGACGTGCAGACCATGGAAGAGGCCCTAGGCGGAGCTAACGGGTTCTTCCTTTACCGCATGGGCAGCCGCTTTACTGTGGTGCTGGGACTTCTTGGCCTGGGGCTGGCGCTGGTGGGAGTCTATAGCGTCATCTCTTACGCGGCATCGCAGAAGACACATGAGATCGGCGTGCGCATGGCGCTGGGCGCCGGACGTGGCGACATCCTGAAAATGGTCGTTCGCCAGGGCTTTATATTGGTCGGCGCAGGACTGCTGGCAGGTTTGGTCCTCACTTTTCTTGCCGCCCGCGGAATTGTATCGCTGCTCGTCGGCGTCTCGCCGTCCGATCCTGTCACGTTTATCTCTGTAGCCCTATTGCTGGCCGCCGTTGGCTTGCTGGCTTCTTACATTCCCGCACGCCGCGCCATGAACATTGAGCCATTGCGTGCGCTGAAACACGAGTAGTTTTTTATAGGGGGTGAAGCTCGGGGACCCGCGTAACACCCGGGATGTAGATATCCGGCAATCTCCCAACGGCCCAGCCAGTTCGCGATACGCCCGTTTACAAAGACCTTGGTTGCGAAATCCGGAAGGCGAGTGCCGGGATTTTGACAGCAAGTTCCTGGCGATCAGAACGCTTCTGTGGCGGCAGCGATCGTCTGCTGGATGTCGGTTTCTGAATGCGCGGCGCTCATGAATATGGCCTCATATTGTGATGGTGGCAGGTAAATGCCATGTTCCATTATTGCGCCGTGAAATTTGCCGAACGCCTGCGTGTCCGATTTCGCGGCGGTGTCCCAATCATGGACCGTGCCGCGCTGGAAGAACCATGTGAACATCGATCCAACGCGGTTGGCTGTGAGCGCCACGCCTTTGTTTTTTGCCGCATTTAGAACGCCATCCACCAACGCTTCGCTGCGCTGTTCAAGCTGACGATAAATTTCCGGCCGCGCTTTTAGCTCTTGCAGAGTTGCGATCCCGGCCGCCATGGCCAGAGGATTTCCAGAAAGTGTCCCTGCCTGATACACCGGGCCCAGCGGAGCAATCATGTCCATGAGTTCTGCGCGGCCACCGTAAGCGCCCACGGGCAGTCCGCCGCCGATGATCTTGCCCAGCGTAGTAAGGTCAGGCTTGATCTTGAATAGCTGCTGCGCGCCGCCAAAGCTCAGACGAAAGCCGGTCATTACCTCGTCGAAGATGAGCACCGTGCCGTGCTGCTCAGTAATCGACCGCAGAAACTCAAGATAACCCTTGCCCGGCGGCACGCACCCCATATTGCCAACGACCGGCTCCACGATCACGCAGGCGATTTCATTTTTGAATTTGTGAAAAGCTTCCTTGATCGCCTGTTGGTTGTTAAACGGCAACGCCAGAGTGAATTTGGCTTGTTCATCGAGTACGCCGGCGGAGCCGGGAATGCCGAGCGTCGCAACGCCGGAGCCGGCTTTTACCAGCAGGGAGTCGGCGTGTCCGTGATAGCAGCCTTCAAACTTGATGATGTATTTACGTCCGGTAAAGGCCCGTGCTAAGCGGATCGCCGACATCGTTGCTTCCGTCCCGGAGCTGACGAAGCGGACTTTGTCCATCGACGGAAACGCTTCGATCACGGCTTCCGCAAGCTCGGCTTCTGCTGGGGTGCATGCGCCAAAGCTTGCGCCATCGCGATTGGCTTTTTCTACCGCTTCCACCACGCTGGGGAAGGCGTGCCCCAGGATCAGCGGCCCCCATGAGCCGACGTAGTCAATGTATTCGTTGCCGTCGGCGTCCCATATGCGTGAGCCTTTGCCGCGCACGATATAGGGCGGCTCACCGCCAACGGACTTGAACGCGCGCACCGGCGAATCCACGCCGCCGGGGATTACCCGGGAGGCGCGTGCGTGCAGTTCCTGTGATCGCTTTCGCTGTCTCATTTCCGCTCTTGAATATAACCGACAAAAAGATGAACCACAAAGGACACGAAGGGACACAAAGGGCACATCAAAATAACGTCGCCCAAGAGCGCCAGTTCGGGTGAAACCAACCTGATCGCAAGCTGAAATTGCAGAGTCTCTGCAACTCCCTTGGTGTTCCTTCGTGCTCTTTGTGGTTAACCGGTTTCCGGCGGTGACTTGCCGTCCAATGCCGCACTTTGCCGCTCGCGCAGCAAGAATAGCCGTGGCAAGATCGCCTTGTTCGTTGCAACCAGTAGTTACAACCCATTGGAGGGAGCATCATGAAGCGATTTTTTCTTCTTACCTTGATCTCATTCGTTTCCAGCGTCGGCTTTGCCCAGCAGGGCTCGCGACTGCCGGACAACAAAGAGCTAGTCACGAAGGCCCGCAGCTATTACGTGGAAACCGATACCTTTTATATGAAGCGCGAAGCGCTTGAAAGCTCATTGCTGGGCCAGAAGGAATTCAAAACCTGGGACTTGCAAGTAACTGAAAGAAAGGACCTGGCCGACATGGTTGTGCGGGTGAAGCGCATACCGTTTTCCAACCACTTCAGCTATACCGTCACGGACCGTGAGACCGACACAATCGTGATGGCCGGCAAGGTCGATTCTCTCGCGGGCACCGTCTATGGACGCATTGCCAAAGAAATCGTGGAGAAGATGGTGGCCCTGCGCGGCAATCCGTTGCCGGCGCAACAGGAGGCGCAGAAACCTTAAGCGCGTTCGTACCAATTGGGTGGCATTTCGGGGCCGTGCATCAAGAAATCGCCGTAGACCCAAACGTTCGCGCGGTCATACAAATCCGTCAACTTCGGCTTGGCATCACCATTCTTGTCCCAAGGCTGAAGATCCGAGTCGAGTTGGCAAAACGCGAGTTCTCGTTCTCCAGCTTGACGAAGTTCACCAGCACGGATGAGTACAGCTGCCAGAACAGCTTGGTCCCACGGTTTGAGTTCTGGGAGTTCAAAACAAAGTTCAGTGGATCTCTCGAGCATTGCAGCAGTCGTTGGGAAAACTTCAAGACCCGGACTTCGCGCCAGTTCGCGCAGAGCTGTGTCCATATTCTGGAGATCGGCTTTAACAACGTTCTCCATTAGGTCGACGCCAGAACGAATCGTGGTGCCTTGATCTGGTGTTAGCCGGTTGGCGGAAACTGCCCAAGTCACAAATTGTCGGACTCGGTCTGACGATTGGCGGGTCTGAAATTTAGTAAAAAGCGGATGCCTAGCTTCGGCAAGACAAATAGCGGGCAAGTGGAGTTGGATTTCACCGTCCCTCGCTCGTCGCAGTAGATCCAGAGCCGCGGGTACCTTATTGTGTGCTGGCGCAGTGCAATCAACAACCCAGTTGGTTTCAACGAAAACGTTCGGCACTCAGAGACTGCTCCACTGTTCCCGTGGACCTGCGGCGCGCACAACCCCGCTCTCAAGAGCGGGTAACACGTGTGTCTCGAGGGCGTCCTTTAGTTCAGGCGCGAGCCGCTCAATGTCATCGCTCTTGGGCAAATGTTCGAGCCACTGCTGAACATAGCTCTCAAACAACCGGCCCTTAGCCTTCGCACCATGTTCCGCGGACGCTCGAGCAAATCTTTGAAAGGCTTCACTCATTTGGTAGCGCCCAATTTGTTCGATGGCATCCACTTCGATCCCAGTATATCTATTCCGAAAGATGTACAACGCGTCTGGCAATACTAGTAAACCGACCGGACAACTCATCTTTGCCATGTAGTGGCGCAGTTGCTGGATTGCAGCTTCCAGAGCCTTGCGATCTAAACGTGCCTCTACGGCCATGAGAATCTGGGGCGGGGAATCCGGGGAAGTCACGAGAATGTCGGGATATGACGCCATGGGGTCAAAGCGGAAATTCTCCATGTATCCAGATTACACGCAGGTTGTTAGAATTGAAACGTGATCCTTCCGTTCGTCCGCGAAGTCCTGGCGGACGTGGAAAAAAGCCCTGGGTTCCAGCAGGCGGCCTCATATCTAAAGCAGCGAAGGGGGGAGTCAAAACCTCCTGCGGGGCGTATTCGTCTGTCCGGGCTGATTTCTACAGCAAAAGCGCTTCTGATTCCATATTTGCAGCGCGCCGCGGGCGTGCCGCTGGTACTGATCGTGGCGGACAATCGCGCGGCTGAGGCCGTTTGCCCCGTGATCCAGTCATTTTGCGAATTGACGGGCGCTTGCAGTCCTCAAGCGGTCATCAAGTTCCCGGCTTATGACGTGTTGCCGTTTGAAAACATGTCTCCGCATCCCGATATTCAGGAAGAACGCGCGACGGCGCTGTGGAAGATTTCAACCAATGCTGCCTCGATTCTGATTGTGCCGCTCAACGCGGCCAGCATGCGGCTGCGCTCGGCAGAGCACTATTCCGGGCTGGCGCGAATCATTCGCCGCACAGACATGCTGGACCTGGAGGAATTGGTGCAGCACCTGAACACCATCGGCTATTCCGCCGTGGATGTGGTGGAGATGCCGGGGCAATACGCCGTGCGCGGCGGATTGCTGGATGCATATCCTCCTGAAGCTGACAGGCCATTGCGCATTGAGCTTTTTGGGGACGAAGTTGAATCGATTCGAAAGTTTGATCCCGGGACGCAACGGTCTGCTTCGGCGGTGGATGAAGTCGTGCTGCTGCCGCTTTCCGAGACTCCTGTCCGCGAAGAGTTGTTGACGGAAATTCATGCGCGGCTTTCCGGCGCGCGGCTGGAAGGTGAAGGCGATGCGGTGCGCCATGCTCTGGCCGATACTGGCGTCTCTGTGTTTCCGGGCTGGGAGTTTTACGCTAACGCAGGAGCGGAAGGCACGCTGTTTGATCTGTTGCCTAATGCCGTCGTGTTCATGGACGAGCCTACGGCGATTGAGGCAGAACAGGAACACTGGTGGGAGAAAGTTGTGCAGCGTCACGAGCAAAGCCTTGTGGGCAAGCTTGCGACTCCAGAAGATATCTATCTTCCGCCTGAGGAATGGAACGTGCTGGTGGCGCGGCTGCCCGGCGGAAGCCTGGAGCATTTGAACGTGTTGCGCATCGCGCGCGCGGAAGAAGAGTTGGGGTTGGCCGATCCGCAGGTTCCCGACCAATCCTTGATTGAGTTTCCCGCGCACTCAACCTCGCGCTTTCACGGATCGGTGCCCGCGATGGTGGAAGAGGTTAAAAAACTCACCGCGCAGGGACAGCGCGTGATGTTTGCCGCGCCCAATACCGGCGAAATGGAACGGCTGGCCGACATCTTCACGGAATATCAAGTTCCCTTCCGCCTGGGCACGCGCACTCCGGTTCCAGGCAGCGAAACGTATCTGGATGAAACCGCATATTTTTCCGGCGATCTTCTGACTACGACCATCGTCCGCGCTACGGTGCCGGAAGGCGTGGCGCTTTCTGACGCGCGTCTGGTGATCTTTGGCGCGCGCGACCTGTTTGACGATTCAGAAATCGAGCCCGCACAGCCTTTGCGCCGCAAATCGAAGACCGCGGCCTTCATGTCAGACTTCCGCGATCTGGCAGTGGGCGACTTTGTCGTGCACATCGAACATGGCATTGCGATGTACCAGGGGCTGAAGGAAATTGAGCAGGGCGAGATTACCGGCGAATACATGGTGCTGGAGTTTGCCGAAGCCGCCAAACTTTACGTGCCGCTCACGCGCTTGGATCTGATTCAGAAATATAGGTCGAGTGAAGGTGTGCATCCCCCGCTGAGCCGGCTGGGCGGTACGGCATGGGCCAAGACCAAGGCCCGCGTGAAGAGCGCCATGAAAGACATGGCCGACGAGCTGCTCAAGCTCTACGCCGCACGCAAAGCCGCCCAAGGCCACGCTTTTCCCACGGACACGCAGTGGCAAAAAGAATTTGAAGACGCTTTTGAGTTTAACGAGACGGACGACCAGCTTACGGCGACGGCCGACATCAAGCGCGACATGGAATCAACGCTGCCCATGGACCGGCTGCTCTGCGGCGATGTGGGTTACGGCAAGACTGAGGTTTCCATGCGCGCGGCATTCAAGGCGGTTCAGGACAATAAGCAGGTCGCCGTACTGGCTCCCACAACAGTCCTGGTCTTCCAGCATTTTGAAAATTTCAAGCGGCGCTTTGCCGCTTTCCCTATCACCATTGAGATGATGAGCCGCTTCCGCAACGCCAGGCAACAGAAGGAAACAGTGGAACGAATCGAGCAGGGCAAGGTCGATATCGTGATCGGCACGCACCGCATACTTTCCAAGGACATTAAGTTCCAGGACCTGGGCCTGGTGATTGTGGATGAGGAGCAGCGTTTTGGCGTGCGGCATAAAGAACGGCTCAAGCAGCTGAAGAAAGAAGTGGATGTGCTCACCATGTCCGCGACTCCGATTCCGCGCACGCTGCACATGTCCATGGTCGGCCTGCGCGATATGAGCGTGATTGAAACGCCGCCCAAAGACCGCATGGCCATCCAGACAGTGGTCGCGGCATACGATGAAAAGCTGGTGAAGTCAGCGCTGGAGCATGAACTGGAACGCGGCGGCCAAGCGTATTTTGTTCACAATCGCGTGGAGACCATTTATGAGGTTGCCGCCAAACTGCAGGAGATGCTGCCGAAGGCGCGCGTGATTGTGGGCCATGGGCAAATGTCAGAGGGCGAACTGGAAAAAGTGATGTTTACTTTTGTACGGAATGAAGCGGACATTCTGGTGGCGACG
>DAHUXR010000067.1 GCA_027307045.1 Acidobacteriaceae bacterium | reverse complement strand
ATGAACGATGCCGGTCTTTCTTGGCTCGCGGTGGATAACGAGTCGGCTGTTTCAGGGCGCAATCTTTCACGGATGAGTGGATGCGGCACGTTCTGCTGGGACGATACTCAAGTTGAGAGGGTTGTGAGCGCAAAGGAATGGAGTCTCAGTCCCGCCAAGGAGCCAGAGCCCTTGCATTTTAGCGGGAATGAATTGGCTTACATCTTTTATACATCCGGCTCTACTGGCGTTCCGAAAGGCGCCATGGTGGAACGCTCTGGAATGCGTAATCATCTGCGATCAAAGATTGACGTTCTGGCGCTGAGTTCAAAAGACGTGATCGTGCAAAACGCTTCGCATTGTTTCGATATTTCCGTCTGGCAGTTCCTGGCCGCGTTGATGGTTGGCGGACAGGTTGTGATTTATGGTGAAGATCTTGTGTTTCATGCGGTTGCCTTGCTGGAGGCCATCCAGCGCGACAAGGTCACAATCTTTGAAACCGTGCCCAGCTATCTTGAGTTATTAATGGGGCTGGATAGCGTTGAAAACCTGGACAAGCTGCGATATCTGGTTTCCACGGCAGAGACTTTGTCGGTGGCCTTAAGCCAGCGTTGGACGAAGCGCTTTCCTCATGTCCCTCTCGTAAATGCGTGGGGGCCGACTGAGTGTTCTGACGATGTCACTCACGAGATTCTCGATGCTGCCGAGGGCCATGATCGTGTGGGAGTAGGCCGGCCGATCGCTGGCTCTCGAGTTTATATTGTCGATCGTGAACTGCGACTGTTGCCCGTGGGCTGCGTCGGCGAGATCGCTGTTGGTGGCATATGTGTGGGGCGCGGTTATGTGGGCGATCCAACCAAAACTGCGACGACATTTGTTCCCGACCCATTCAGCCAGCAAGGCGGCAGGCTTTATCTTACTGGTGACGTTGGGTGCTGGCGATGGGATGGTGTTCTGGAGTTTCTTGGCCGTCGTGATGGTCAGGTAAAAGTGCGGGGGCGCCGTATCGAGATTGCAGAAGTGGAAGGCGCGCTGGGCGCACATCCGGGAATCAGCCAGGCTGCGGCAACCGTTCACGGCGGCCGGCTAGTGGGTTATTGGATTGCAAACAATTCTGTTGAGGTTCGTGATCTACGTCAATATGTTTCAGATTGTCTGCCTGAGCACATGGTTCCCAATGCTTTTGTTCAATTGGAAAAGCTGCCGCTTACGCGCACCGGAAAAGTGGACCGTCGCGCACTACCCGCGCCGGATTGGAATCAGCGGGGTGAAGAATACACAGCACCGCGTTCAGAGCTGGAAAAACAGATTGCCGCAGTCTGGCAGGAAGTTCTGGGGATTGACCGAATTGGTGTTTACGACGATTTCTTTGAGATCGGTGGCCACTCTCTGAATGCGACCCGGATTATTTTGAATCTGCAGAACAGGCTTTCTCGGGGAATTACAATCCGGCAGCTCTTTCTCAACCCTACGATTGCGGAGCTAGCGGCTGTTATCGGTGCTGAAAAGTCTGTTGAGTTGACCTTTGAAAAAATTCCCAGGGTTGCCAGTCAATCGCACTATCCGCTGGCGCCTACGCAGAAGCCCATGTGGCTTGCATTCAACGATGTGCTTCGCACAGAAGCGCCGGGCTGGGGCTTTCCACAGATCATCCGCATTGAAGGAGAGATTGACCATGAGACTTTTGATCAAGCCCTTGATGCTCTGGTGCAAAGGCATGAGTCCCTGCGAGTTACCTTTGCTGAAGTCGATGGCGAGCCTGCACAGTCCATCCATCAGCGGGTAAATGTACCGTGGCAATTCCACGATTTCTCCGACTTGCAGGGTGCAACTCAACAAGAGAGAGTGCGGCAATTAGCGGCTGCACAACTCGATGCGCCGCTTAAGAACAATGCGCCAATGATTCGCGTGCAGTTGGTCCGGCTTCATGCAAAAGCGCACTGCGTAATAATGCAGCTTCCACACATTGTTTCTGATGTCTGGACTGAACATATACTGATTGAAGATCTGGCTGAGATCTACAGCGCACGCAGCAAACCGAGAAAACCATCGCTGCCAGAACTCCCGGTTCGTTATGTGGACTATGCAGACTGGTTCCAGAGAAAGCTTGTTTCTTCTGCCATGCAGGAACAAAAGGATTATTGGCTGGAAAAATTTGGCGATGTAGCTCCGCCGCTTGACTTGAAACGGGCCAGTTCCAGAGCCGACGGCGCTCAGACTGAACAAGATCGCGTACTCGATCTACCAAAAGAATTGATGGTAAAGCTGAAGCAGCTTGCCAGCGACCAGGGCACTACGCTTTTTGTTGTGCTTCTGGCAACATTCCAGACTCTGCTGGCCAGGCTCACCGGATCCACGGATATTGCAGTAGGAACAGCGGTGAGTGGTCGTACACATCCTGATCTGGAACGGGTTGCCGGATTCTTTATGAATCCACTTTGCTTGCGCTCTGACCTTTCCGGCAATCCGACTTTCTCTGAGTTGCTGGGGCGCGTTCGCCAGACGGTGTTGAGTGCGTTGGCGCATCAGGAATATCCATTCCAACAATGGCTGCATGCCTTGCGCCGTAAACAGGGGCGGAGTGGTTTTTTCCCTTATTCTATGGTGCTGTTGGTCGAGGAGAAACCTAAAACCCTGTTTTTTGCCGGCGCAAAAGCCTATTTTGAAGCACTGCCGGGACATGGTTTAGATCTGCATCGTGTCGCCGGTCCCAAACTTTCCGTTCGCCTTTCTGAAGGGCCAGACAACTGGTGCGCAGAGGTCATCCCGGGCACACTGGATACCGCTCCGGCACCCGCTGGGCTTTTGCAAAGGTGGGCTCAGCTTTTGCAGGGGATTGTAGAAAATCCGGCGGAGCGCATCAGCGAGTTCAAC
Source organism: Acidobacteriaceae bacterium (assembly GCA_027307045.1). Taxonomy (GTDB): domain Bacteria; phylum Acidobacteriota; class Terriglobia; order Terriglobales; family Acidobacteriaceae; genus Angelobacter. Next base: position 22,181 of record DAHUXR010000067.1, on the reverse strand, counting down.
CTAATTGAAAGTTGTGAGCAGAAAACGCTCTCATGTTTTAGCTCGGGCGTGCAGATTGACGACCAGCTTCTGGCGCTTGCCGGCCACTTTCAGCGCCTGGAGGGATGCGGTGTAGTGGCGCTTGCGAGCGATGGACGAATTATTCGCGCATCACAAGGGGATTCAGGCGATGCTTTGTTTCGTCTGCTATGCGGGCAGCCGATAAAAGCGCTGGCTGCGAGTTCTGAGGGTTTACAGCGATTGGTCGAGACGGGCAGCCTCCAGGAGTTAGCTCCCGATCTTAAACAGGTAATTGTTCGTGCTCCATCCCAGCTTGATGTGGCCCATATCCACGGCAAACTGGGAATCAAGGTCAGCGCCTTTGTTGCGCTCGACGAATCATCGGATGCTCTGCTTTGGATTGATCACTTTAACGCCGAAGATGCACTGGTTGGGCATCCAGTGGGAGAAGCTTCGATCTTTGTCCTGGATGAATGGGACAAGACTGTGCCTATAGGCGTCCGAGGCAAGCTGCATAAGCGGAAAAATGGATCGGGTGAGATGTTTCCATTGTCATGGTTTGGCAGATGGCAAAGCGGTGGCACGCTGGCCATTGAAGGCCGTTGTTTTGAAACGCTGGAACTGGAGGCTGAAGAGCTTGAGGAGTTGTTGCGTTAACGCTCTGGGTAGTTGCGTTACCAGCTGAATTCCTTGGGAATGGAGGACTATTTTATGCCGAATAAATTGAACTCATTGCAGTCACGATATCTGCTGCGCGCATGGGAAGAGGTGGAATCTGCCGTTGCAGGAATGACGGAAGAGCAAATGAATTGGGCGCCGAAAGGGAAGTGGTCTGCCGCAAACTTGATTGAGCACCTGTCGCTGGGCTTTTCCGTAACTATGAAAGGCTGCAGGATGGTGTTGCGTCAGGGTGGTCCGGAACTGCTCAAACCTACCTGGAACCAACGCTGGCTGGCTTTCCGCGTCATTGAACTGGGGCACTTTCCCATGCGTGTGATTGCGCCCAGAATGGTTTGTCCAAGAGGGCAAAGCGCCGAAGAGGCGAAGCGCGGATTGTTGACGAACCTCATTGAGATGGATGAAATGATGAGCAAATGCGAAGAAAAATTTGGCGGGAAAGTACAGATGCTCGCTCATCCTTACCTCGGCCCGCTAACCATTACGCAGTGGCGCAAGTTCAGCCTGTTTCATGTTCGGCGGCACATGAAGCAATTGCAACAGTTACGCCGGCAGATGGCGCAGGAATCCATGGAGAGTTCCGTGTCTCCCGCACACATATCGCCAGCATGATTCGCCATCGAATCAGGGTTGCCAGACTAAATTGCACAGAGAGGAAAGTCATCTGTGAAGGCGAGAGCTGTTCATGAGTCACCATGTGTCTTTGGCGCGAATTCAAGCCGCTAGTAGATGCATTGACCCTGTATTCCGTAACACGCCGCTGATTTGGAATGATGAGCTTGATCGGCAAACGGGCGCGAGCATCCTGGTAAAAGTAGAGACAGTCAATCCCATCCGCTGTTTCAAGGGAAGGGGGTGCGATCTTTTTATTCAAGGCCTGCCTCACGATACCCAATCGATTATTGCTGCCTCCGCCGGAAATTTTGGTCAGGGGCTTGCCTATGCTGCCCGTAAAGCCGGGAGACGGTTGACTGTATTTGTTCCGGAGAACAGCAATCCAATCAAAGTCAGCGCAATGCGAAGGATGGGAGCCGAAGTGCACGAGACGGGGCGCGACATGGATGAAGCGAAAGATGCAGCGCGTAATCTGGCAAATTCAACCGGAGCGCTTTTTGCTGAAGATGGCGCGCATCCGGCATTTACAGAAGGCGCCGGATCGATTGCTTTAGAACTGACGGAGGCCGGTTGTAAGCCCGATGAGATTGTTGTTCCGCTTGGTAACGGAGCGTTACTTACAGGCGTTGCTGCGTGGATGAAGTCCATTGCTCCAACTACTAAAGTTCTGGGCGCAGCTGCTGAGGGAGCGCCTGCGATGCAGCTTTCATTTCTGCGCAATGAAGTAGTGGAAACAAAGCATGTGAACACGATTGCCGACGGGATCGCCGTCCGGGTTCCTGTTCCGTTTTCTCTCAACGCAATGCACGGCATAGTGGATGAAGTTCTGCTGGTGAGCGACGAACTGATGTTGCAGGCAATACGGCTGGCGCATCAAGTGCTTGGTTTAGTGGTAGAGCCTTCCGGCGCCGCGGGATTGGCGGCGATTCTCGGGAACAAAGAGCGCTTTCACGGCCAACGAATTGCCACTATATTTGCTGGCGGCAATGTTTCTCCGCAGCAAATGCGCGATTGGCTATGCCTTGAATAAGTTCATTTTATTGCCTTAAAACTAGTATTTTCGGCATTTGAGCATTGTTAGCGCCTCATTTTCACCTTTGTACCCCGGCGAAACAAAGGGTCCGGATTTGGACACATTGGTCCGGAAGTGGACATCCTTTTCGTGGATGTTCAGTGCTTTATCGGCTTAAGTCCTTTATTTACTGGTACTCGCCTCCCTGGGAAACTGGCCAGCAAAATGCATTTTTTGTATAGGCAGGAAAAGGTTTATCAGGAGACGAAAACGTGCATACCCTGATTCAGGACATCCGTTACGCTATCCGTCAGCTACTCAAGAACCCGAGTTTCACCATCATTGCGGTTCTTACGTTGGCTTTGGGCATTGGGACCAACACCGCCATTTTCAGTGTGGTCAATGGCTGGCTGCGCCCTTTGCCGGTAAAAGACCCCAACCAGATCGTAGTGCTGGCGGCGCAACAAAAGGGCGACACTCTGGGAATCTACTATTTTTCCTATCCCGATCTTGTTGATTTCCGTAAGCAGGTCGATACGTTCTCTGATTTATTTGGCTATCAGATAGGCTTGGGCGGGCTGAGCGTCAGCGGCAAGGCTGAGCCGCTGATTTTTAGCTATGTGACAGGGAATTATTTTTCTGCGCTGGGAATCCAACCGGCCGCCGGAAGATTGTTCCTGCCGAACGAAGGAGAACAGCCGGGCGCAACGCCGATGATCGTGCTTGGTTATTCCTATTGGCAAAAAAGATTTGCCGGCGATCCAGGCGTAGTCGGCAAACAGGTACGCGTGAATGGAAGTGCCGCTGTAGTGATAGGCGTGGCGCCAAAAGGTTTTCATGGCGTTGCTTCCAACGTGGACATGCAAGCTTATCTGCCGTTAAGTATGAACGCAGGTGATGGATTGTGGACCGATCGCGGGAAGCGCATCCTGGCTGTGCTGGGCAGAGTGAAAGATAGAACGACTCTCTCGCAGGCGCAAAGTTCGGTGAACGTAATTGCCAACCGGCTGGCTTTGGAATATCCAAAGACAGATGACGGTGTGACCGTTGGCGTGGTACCGGAGAAACTGGCGCGTCCCGTTCCCAAGGTTGCCAGCGCGATACCTGTAATCGCGGCGCTGTTTCTGGTGCTGGCAGGCGTTGTGCTGGTTCTGGCCTGCATGAATGTTGCGAATCTTATGTTGGTGCGTGCCACTACCAGGCAGCGCGAGATTTCTGTTCGCATGGCCCTGGGGGCCAGCCGCCTGCGCGTGGTTCGGCAGTTACTGACTGAAAGTATTGTATTGGCGCTGTTGAGCGCTTTCTCGGGCGTCCTGCTAGGCATGTGGGCAAGCAATGCCGTTGGGTCAATCAATCTTGGCACCAAGCTACCGCTGGTCCTGGATTTTGGATTTGACTGGCGCGTCTTTAATTACAGTCTGCTGGCTGCATTGATTACCGGAGTTATTGTTGGAGCATGGCCTGCTTTTCGCGCAGCACGAGGTGGGTTGAGTGCCGGCCTTCAGGAAGGTAGCCGTGGAAGTTCCGCAGGCGCAGGCCGTTTGCGCGTGCGCAGCATCCTCGTAGTAGCGCAAGTGGCATGTTCGCTCATGCTGCTGGTGGTCGCTGCACGTTTCCTCCGCAGTCTTGATAATGCACAAAACATGGCCCTGGGTTTTGAGCCGGACAATGTCATCAACGTGATGCTTGATCCGCATCAGGTGGGTTATGACCAGACGCGCACGACTGAGTTCTACCGCGAATTGGAACGTCGCCTTCGCGCGTTGCCGGGAGTGCAGTCAAGCGCACAAGCTTTCAGTGTTCCGATGGGTAACTACAATGATGGCAGCCAGGTTTTTGTAGAAGGGCAGCCATTACCTCCAGGACAACAGCCGCCTCTGGTATTTTTCAATCGTATTGGCACTGAATATTTTGAAACAACACGGACCCAGCTTCTGCGGGGGCGCTCCTTTACTGAGGCAGATAATTCAACTGTTCCTCTGGTAGCGATTGTGAACCAGGCAATGGCTGACCGCTTTTGGCCCAATCAAGATGTGGTGGGCAAGCGCTTCAGCACAAAGAGTTCTTCGGGACCATTCCTTCAGATTGTAGGCGTAGCACATGACAGCAAGCTCTTTGGTTATTTTTCAGGGCCACTGCCGTATTACTACGTTCCATTCGATCAGAACTTTGCCTCAATGCGCATTCTGCAGGTCCGAGCTACAGTCGCACCGGAATCGCTGATTTCACAGATAAAGCAGCAGATCCAGAGCCTTGATCCTGAGATGCCTGTTTCCGATCTCCAGACCATGCGAGACGCAATGGCGGGTGGAAACGGATTCTTAGTATTCCGCCTTGGGGCGGCCCTCACCGCCATTATGGGCGTGTTGGGTTTTGTGATTGCGATTGTAGGCGTCTACGGAGTGGTTTCTTTTGCTGCCTCACAGCGTACGCGGGAAATTGGCGTGCGCATGGCGCTGGGAGCGAGCAAAGGCAATATTTTGAATTTGATTCTTGGGCAGGGTGTCAGGCTCATCGCGCTTGGCATTGTGTTAGGACTGCTGTTTGCCTTTGGATTGACCCGGGCCATGGCCACATTGCTGGTGGGCATCAGCGCAAGTGATCCAATAACGTTTGTTCCCGTCACACTGGCGCTGTTGATTGTGGCCGTTGGCGCCTGTTATCTGCCGGCCCGGCGCGCGATGCGCCTGGATCCGGTGATCGCCTTGCGATACGAGTAGTTTTCTGACGAGCTGAATTGTTTCATCTGCTCATGTTGCGTATATAAGACCCAGATCAGTTAAACCTGACTGCTTCTGGGTCATTTTTTATTGCCAGAAAGTTGAGAGAAGACCAGGCTGTGTAGGCAAATTCAAACGGTAATATGCGCCGGCCAATCGATTTTGTTTCCCGCTAGCTATGCTTCTTAACAATATTGCTTTCTTGCGCAGTGGCCGAGGCGATGCAGTTGGGAATCTTAATCTGGACCTCACAGCCTGGAGTATCGGTGCGGTTTTGAATTCCTAAACGGCCGCCGTGTGCCTCAATGATTTGCCGGCAGAGCACCAGGCCGATGCCGGTCCCGGTTTCCTTTGTCGTATAAAAAGGAACAAAGAGATTGGACGCGTCAAGGAGACCGATGCCACGATCTCGAATCCACAGTTCCAGGTCATTGCCAGCCGAGGCCCAGCTCACACTGACGGCAGGTCTATCATTGGTGACTGGTTTGCCATTTGCTTGTTTTGCCAGATATGCCTCAGTGGCGTTCTTTGTCAGGTTGATGATGACTTGTTCTAACTGGTCAGGATCGACATTAATCGAGAGATCGGAGACAGTGAGAACTGCGATGTCCACTCTTGATTCCAGGCCAATCACGCGTTCTATCAGGTTTTTCAGGCTGACCACGCGCCGCGTAGGCGGCGGTAATTTTGATAATTGAGCATAGCTCTGCAAAAAACGATTCAGAGCTTCAGCGCGAGTTCCAATCACGTTTAATCCGAGATCAAAATCTCTGTGGGCTCGCTCCGGAAGCTCAGTTTGGGAGAGAATGCGACCCAGAGTGCGAGTGACTGATTTAATGGGCGCAAGAGAATTATTGATCTCATGGCTCAAAACACGGACCATGCGCTGCCAGGCCAGACGTTCTTCTGCCCGTAGAGCTTCTGAAGCTTCAGAAAGCATAATGAGATGATGGCGGATGCCGTTTTGACGGAAATGTGTTCGGCGAACGATCCAGCGCTTTTCAATTCCGTTGGAAATACGCGAGATTGTGCGCGACGATGGGCCCTCAAGCAGATCACCGATTCCCAGTTCATTTGCGTCCTGATTTACAAGGCCCTCTTCCCGTTTTCCCAGAAACGTTGCTGCGGCACGGTTAAACAGTTTCAATTTGCCATCCAGAGAGAATGCGAAGATAACCCCTTCAGCTTCAGCCAGAACTTTGCGCAGAAGACTTTCTGCTTCCATGGTCCCCAGGCGTTCTGATTCCAGCGCTCGCGCAAGGTTATTAATTTCAATGGCCAGATCGCCCAACGCATCGCCTGCGACGGCCCGGCTTGCACGGAAAGAGAAGTCATCTTCCTTAAGAGAAGACACTACGCTGGAGAGCACACGAACAGAATTGATCACACGGTTACGCGCGGCAAAGCTCATTCCCAGCCATAAGAGTAGAAAGAAAACGGTGCCCTCAATTTTGTGGTCGAGCGCGTAAGGGTTGATCCACAACAGGATGAAGGCGAAGATCGCGCAGGGCAGTCCCGTGGCAAGAATGGAAAGCAGCAGTCTCCGTTCAAACGGGACGGAAGACTGCTGCCCTTTATTTTTCTTTCTTGACCGCGGAAGGAGCATAGAGGCCGTGTTTTTCCATGCGCCGGTAAAAAGTGCCGCGGCTCAGTCCCAATACTTCAGCCGCCTGGCTCACATTACCGTTGTAGCGCGCCAGCGCCTTACCAACCAGCAATGCTTCCACTTCTTCCAGACTCATGTCAGAAAAGTTTACGGAGCGGGAATTATTGGAAGAGGGAAGGCCCAGATGATTCACGTCAATCTTTTCATCGCGGCACATCAGAACGGCGCGCTCAATCGTGTGGTCAAGTTCTCTGACATTCCCCGGCCAGTTATATTCCAGCAGTTTTTCCATTGCTTCCGGCGTGAAACCTTCCACCTGCTTGTTATAGCGGGCGGTGTATTTATGCAGAAAATGTGATGAAAGGGCGGGAATATCTTCGCGTCTTTCACGCAGCGGCGGCAGGTGGATTTCAACCGTATTCAAGCGAAACAAAAGATCTTCGCGAAAATTGCCCTGTTCGCAGGCGGCTTTCAGGTCCGCATTCGTCGCTGAGATCACGCGGACATTGACTTTCTGCGTGCGTGAAGAACCGACTCGCTCCATTTCGCCGGTTTCCAGCACGCGCAGAAGCCGCGCCTGCTGCCTCATGGGAACGTTGGCGATTTCATCCAGAAAAAGAGTCCCGCCATCCGCCATTTCAAAACGTCCGATGCGGTCCGTTCGCGCATCAGTAAAGGCGCCACGCACATGGCCAAACAGCTCACTTTCAAATGTGCCTTCCGGCAAGCCGCCAGTATTCACCGTGATGAGCGCTTTTTCAGAGCGGCGCGACACGCCATGCAACATCTGCGCCACAACTTCTTTTCCGCTGCCATGCTCTCCTGTGATTAGAACGCTGGCGTCAGAAGGCCCGATCTGAGCAATAGCTTCATTGACTGGACGCATGGACGGAGCCTGGGCGACAAATATCGTTCGCCCCTGGTTCCGCATGAGTTGATTTTCGGCCGCCAGTCTCTGGCCTTGGCGCAATGCGCGATAAAGCTCTGCATGGATCGTAATTGTAGAGACGAGGCGTTCGTCGTCCCAAGGCTTTTGAATGAAATCACGGGCGCCACGGCGCACTGCAGCAACTGCCAGATCAATGGTGCCCCATGCCGTCATGACCACGATGGGCAACCGATTATCGATTTCCCTGATACGATCCAGAAGCTCAATGCCTTCTCGGCCTGATGTTGTGTCCCGCGCGTAATTCAGGTCTACCAGCAGGGCGTCATATTCCCGCAGTGCGATAGATTCCAGCACTACCTGCGGCGAACGGACTGTATCGACATCAAAATCATGCGATCTGAACAACAGCTTCAGCGCGTCCAGAACGGCTGGCTGGTCGTCAGCAACCAAAACCCGATATGGCTGTTCATTGATGCGCATAAGGCTAGCTGTGTTAGCAGAAAAGGACGTAACGCCAATGCTGGAGAAAAAGCTTGTTGCGTTACCGGGCGATGGCAAAACATACTCTTTGAGCTCCATCACTCGGCCCTCAACACTACCATGGGCTCAATTGCAGTAGCGCGCGCAGCAATCAGCAGGCTGGTCAGAAAAGCAATTGCGGCCAGAACCACAGCTGCAGTTGCAAGAATACCCAGAGTAATGTTCGGCGTATTATAAATCAACGCTCCAAGCGATTTTTCCAAAAAAATGCTGGCAATTGATCCAAGCAGGATGCCCAGGGCAACCAGCCCGACCCCCTGTTTAATGACTAACCCAATGACGTGTTGACGTTTAGCTCCCACAGCCACTCGCATAGCAATCTCCCGGGTACGCAAAATAAGCTGATAACTCAAAAGCCCATACAAGCCCACTGCCGTTAGCAGCAGGCTGAAAGCGCTAAAAATACCGGTCAATGTGACATAAAATCTGGGCCGCGCCAAAGAAACGGATACGACCTGGGGCAGAGGCCGCAAAGAAATGATTGCCATATCCGGGTCAGCCTTAGCCACTGCATGGTTTATGAGTTGATACAGACCGGAGTTCGCGGGCGCACGGACAATGATTGACATTGGGAACAGTCGATTCATAAATGCAGTAATATTATCCGGCGTCTGCTTTAATGGGACAAAAATGGTGGGAGAAGGATTCCTTTCCAGGCTGGCCTCATGGACATCTGCCACTACTCCTACAATTTTACGTGGTTCGTCAGAAAACTGGCTGCCCAGTTCCTCTTCCATTGTTATGAATTGACCCAGAGGGGATTGATTCGGCCACCAAGTTCGAGCCAGCGATTCACTCACAATTGCTACCCGTGCGTTGCCTTTATCGTCGTGGTCTGAAAATGCTCTTCCCGCAACTAGAGGGATGTGCAAGGCCCGGAAATAATCTGGATTGATAGAGCGAAACTGCGATTCTCCGTAAAAGGTCTTATCACGCGGATTCGCGGGGCGCATGGGGAAGTCCAATCCCTGTTCCAAAGGCAATCCAGTTATAGCGGCCACAACCTCGATACCAGGAGTACTGTGTAGTTCTCCGCAAATTCGATCGGTTAACTGCGTTGTTCCTGTGGTTGTCATGTAGCGGTTTTGCGCCAGAGAAAGCTGCGCAACCAAGACATTTTGAGTTTCAAAGCCGGGCGGCACGCCTTCAAGATGCACGAATCGCTCCAGTAGAGATGTGGTTCCTGCCAGAAGGAACAATGTGAGGGCAGTTTGCGCTGTAACCAGCCCACGCGCCAGGCGGGTTTGATGGATGTTGTAGCTTCCCGTGGAGGGCGATTGCCGGATCATGTCACTCAGGCTTACCCGCGACATGCGAATTGCGGGCGTGACCCCAGAAAGAATTGCGGTAACAGCGGAAATCGCCAGAACAAACAGCAGCACATGCGCATCAATGCGAATGGGTGCGCTTAGAGGCAAATCAGAAGGAGCGAACCACGCTATTAAAGGAAGCAACTCTTTTCCGGCAATCACCCCAATGATCCCGCCGAAGAGAGCAATCAGGGCGCTGTCAGTTAAAAAAGAACGGATCAGTCGTACTCTGCTTGACCCCAATGCGGCCCTGATAGCAAACTCATGGTTCCGCGCAGCTCCTCTCACGGTGAGACATAAAGCCAGATTCGTACATGTGATCAAAAGAACAAAGATGACGGCGCCAAAAAGGGAGTAGAGGCCCTTGCGGATTCCTGAGTCAATAAATCTTTGCAGCTTGTCGGGAGCGAGAAAAACATTTTTGGAAAGCGAGCGCAGTGGAAAAGCCTGACGATACTCGGTCGTCGCCATTAATTCCCGACGGGCATTTTGCTCGCTGACTCCATCCTTCAAGCGAGCAATCACCCGATATTCATTGCCTGTATCCAGGGTGGCGGGACTGAGTTGAAGGGGAAGCCATAAATCTGCGTCAGGATAAGACCGGAAACCCCGCGGCATGATTCCCACAATCGTGAACGGCTCACCATTGATACGGATATCACTACCTAACGCCGACAGGTCCTTGTTGTAATTTTGCTCCCACACTCCATAGCTGACAATTACAACATTGCGACCAGCGCCAGGTTGATCTTCATCAGGGGAGAACTCTCTTCCGTGAACTGGCGCGACTCCGAAGGTGCGAAAAAAATCCAGCGATACCCGCTGGGCCTTCTTATATTGTGGAGAGCCTGCGGCTGCCACATTTACGCCGGCATTTATGCCCTGCACGGCCGTTATGTTTTCGAAAGAGCGGGAACGCTCCTTCAACATAAAGAAGGCGGGGGCAGAAATGTCTCTGGTTAAACGTCCTTGCGGGCCATCCCATGTGAGGATTACAAGACGATCAGGATGCGAATAAGGCAGAGGCTCAAGCAACGAAGCATTTACTATACTGAAAACCACGGTATTGGCGGCGATGCCCAGGGCAAGGGTCAAAACAGCCATCGCTGTGAATCCAGGTGTCCTCTGCAGCGAACGTAGGGAATAAGATATGTCATGGATCAGCGTCCGCATGTACTTCCTCGGTCCTCCTCACCCGCTTTACTAGAAATGCAACGCAACCAGAGCACGTAATGGCCAAGATTCATTGGTAAACAGCGGAGCCGTTCATCGCATACAGCGCATCTCAATAGCCATACGGGAAGCTTTAACTGCTTATCTTTCAATTGCTTGCCAATTGTTTATTCTGGTAAATCCGAACTACTGTCCACATATGGACTATGGTGTCCAAGTCTGGACAATTATAGCGGTCGCGAATCTCTTGCTGGACTCAACCTCTAAATATTATTAGGTATTAGGTGACGTTAAGCTGCGAGTAATCTGGTTGAGGGTGCGATGTTTCCATTCGAGGTTAAATCTCTGGAAGATGGAGTAAATGATTTGATCCACGCTTTGTACATTCAAAGCAGACCATGGGCCCGGTGCGGCGCCGGACGGCAACGAAGCAACGCTCGATGGTGTTGGTGGTTCATAACTTCTTCCACAGCGGCCGGGGTGAGGCGAAGAGCGACAGCAGCCCTGGCAAGTTTCGTTCCAGTTGACGGACCGGGCTGGGATAGTCCCGTTGCCAATGGCGGCAAAAGCACCGGGCCAGCCGCCTGGGCCTGTTGCCAGTTTTCCAGTTGATATATCCATGGGCGTCGCTTTGACCTCCTGTAGTCGCGCTTTTGAATTCTCCAGAAATTTGCGCATCTTGTGCATCCAGTAACGCTGATGCAGAGGCAGGACATAAAGGATCGGGACCGCCGGAGACTACCATCGGTCACAATCACTTGCAGGCGGGATTCGGTTTTTAGCTCCTCAGGCAAAACCAACTTACCTCTTTAGCCTTTCACACAATGGATGTTATGTTACCCATCATCTATGCAATGGCAAATCACTTCATAAGTTAGCGCTTCTTGTTCAAGCGTGGACAATTCTTTCCAGCGCTGGACACTTTCACCAGATAAATGCCTTCCCAATCTTTAGCTGCAAGATATGCAGCAAAACTCGATAAAAAATCTTTTCATAAAATGATTCGCGCCGAAATTGCGCATGAATCCCGATTTCCAGAAACCCTAAGAACCAAAGAACTCCAGCACTTGCATGCTACGAAGGGTGAATTTTTACTCGCGCGTGATGTCATTGGATTAGTCCACTTTTAGTGCGGTAAATCAAACCCGTCAGTATTTGGACCATGCAGCAGAGTACTTTGGCAGCGCTCATGCTATCTAGCCAAGCGGATTCCCAAAAATTAAATCAGGAGACAACGACAATGTCCAAAGTATTGATGCTGCAGAAGCTCGATTCCCATGCCACCAGCTCCGAATTCTCAAACCTGTTTGCCAGCGCTGTAAGCATTATCTGTCCTCAAGGGCCCCTGTGTGAAACCCCATTTCAGATGGAGTAATCAGACCAGGGCCTCCTGTCCAGGCATTCACAGGAGGCCGTGAACTCCCTAAAGCCGAGGAAATCATGAGAAGCAGACCTAATCCGTTATATCGCCTGGTAGACAAGGACTACCACGAAAACTTTGATGCCTATGTGCCACAGAAAACGGATTTTTGTGACCTGATCTCAGCCAGCCTGCCGGCAGGATGGGGAATCCAGAGAAAAGGCATCTGGTTCCATTGTGGGTCGCCAAAAAACGCGTTGCCACAGCAAGGCTGGAAAATCCATGTTTCTGCCACACCAGGAAATGCGCGCGATATCTTGCAGCGCGTAAGCACGGTCCTGTTTCATCGCAACTCGGATTTTAAGTTTGCTCTCGACATGTCCACGTTGTTCCTGCTCAATAGCAAGAACTGGTCGCGTGGAAAATCTGGAAAGTTCATCACCATTTACCCTACAGATAACAATCACTTCCTTGATCTCATTGAACAATTACATCGAGCCACGGAAGGGCTTCGCGGACCGTACATTCTTTCCGACCATCGCTATAAAGACAGCAATGTTTTGTTTTATCGCTTTGGGGGAATGCGTCTCCATGACATTTTAAATATCAAAGGCGAGCGCATACCAATGCTGGTGGCGCCGGACGGAACTGAAATTCCAGATCAACGGACTGCCTATCCGGTAACGCCTACCTGGGAAAATCCACCGCTGCCGCTGGATGATTCGTGGAGCCAGGAAAAAGAAGCTCCAGGCCTGAAGAAAGGACGGTATCAAATTCAGGATGTGCTCGATTTCTCCAATGCCGGAGGAGTTTACAGGGCCATTGATCAGCAGACAGGCAAGAGGGTTGTGATCAAAGAAGCGCGGCCCTGCATTAACTCAACTTTTGATGGTTACGATGCGGTTGATCTCCTGAAAAAAGAATATCGGCTGCTTACCGTGCTGAAAAACACCGGCATTGCTCCCCAGCCAATCGACATTTTCAAGGAATGGGAGCACTGGTTTCTGGTGGAGGAATTTATTGAGGGTTCCTCGATGGGCATGCATTCAGCCCAGAATAATGTGCTGTTGCGGACCCGCCCCAGCCCTGAACAATATGAAGAGTGGTATGCAACCTTCCGTTCTGTCTGTATCAGTCTGGCCCGGATCATGGACGTGCTTCACCAGCACCAGATTGTTTTTGCCGATCTCTCTATCAATAACCTCATTGTTGTTGCCGAAAAGAACGAACTGAGGCTGATTGACTTTGAAGGCGCGAACCAGCTTGGAGTCGATCGCCCAAGTTCACTTTACACGCCGGGCTTTGTTTCTGAGGACCGGTTGGCCGGCTCGAATGCAGCTTATGAAGATGATTACTATTCGGTCGGCGCTGTTTTGCTGGCCTATCTTTTCCCCGTCAATTCACTCTTTCATCTCAAGCCCAAGGCGAAAAAGGAAATCGTAGAGTCAATCCAGAGAGATGCGCGGCTGCCCAGGGCAATCGCTGATCTGGTGCTCGACCTGATGGACCAGGATCCAGGCAAGCGTCCATCGCCGGGAGAGATGCTCAGGGTATTGGAATCTGAACCTGCGATTGCAGATGAGATACCACTGCTGAAACCGCAGCACGACTACCGCGCCATGTTGAATGGAATGGTTGCGCACATTCAGGAAGCAGCCACTTATACGCGGCAGGACAGATTGTTTCCCGCAGATCCAAAGGTATTCGCCACAAATCCGTTAAGTCTTGCCTTTGGCGCGGCAGGTGTTGGATATGCGCTCAGGAAGATTACAGGCCAGACTTCAGAAGATCTGGTGAATTGGATTCTCCAACACAAAATTACTCCGCAAACATATGCGCCAGGACTGTACATCGGGATCTCTGGAATTGCGTTGAGCTTGCTGGAAATGGGAGCAGTGAAAGAGGCAGAAGCAATGTTTGGGCAGACCTTTCATCATCGGCTGCTTCACGATGCTCCAGATATTTTTTACGGAACCGCCGGATGGGGCATGACCAATCTGCATTTCTTTCTGAAGACAGGCAATCAGCTTTATCTCGACAACGCAACAGCGGCAGGAAACAAACTGCTGGAAACATGTCAGCTTGCCCCGACGGGATGCTACTGGAACATGGCGAACGAGACGCACCTGGGCTTTGCGCACGGAGCCAGCGGTATTGCGGCCTTCCTGCTTTATCTCTACCTTGCCACTAACAATGAGGCATTTCTGGAAGCAGGCCGAAAAGGGCTGGACTTTGATTTGAGCTTTGCGGTGACAACCAAAGACGGGGGACTTTCCTGGCGTCAGGCGACACAAGGGCTGTCCCCGTTGTTTCCGTATTGGCGGTTTGGAAGCGCAGGGATCGGCATGACAGTTGTGCGTTATGCCCGGCTGCTGGGGACGGATGGCTACAACCAGATTCTGGAAAAGATTTTTACAGATACCGATCGCAAATACGTTGTCCTTCCTGGCAGGTTTATCGGCCTTGCAGGCATTGGCGACTTCATGCTCGATATGCATGAGTTTACGGGCGAGGCGAGATATCTGGAGTCGGCCATGAAAGCAGCGGAGGGCATCAGGCAATTCCGGGTAGAAAGGCATCAGGGCATCGCGTTTCCTGGCGACATGCTTTCACGGCTCTGCTGTGACTATGGCACCGGAAGCGCTGGAATCGGATTGTTCTTTAACCGGTTGCTGAGCCGGCAAAGGAGCGACTTCATGCCGGACTGCTTGCTGGAACAAGGCGGGTTCTTATGTTCACAGGAAATAGAGCTGCCGATATCAGCGGATGCTTTCGATCGGAGGGCCATTGCAGGAAAACGATAAAAATAAAGCCCACGACTTCAGTGAAGAGCGGGACGAGTTGGCCGATGCCATTGAAAAAATTTTTCATCGGGTCCGTGAGAGTTTTATCGCATACGAAAATGGTTTTATGTCCACAAGACCATTAGGCGTTGATAAGCATGTTATGGGAAAGGCAGCCCTATATGGTCTGAACCTTTATGACGGTCTCCCAGGAATTGCTCTATTTATTGCGGCCTATTCTTTTGCGTCAAAAAATGCTGAAGGCCGCGATCTGGCTTTTCGCCTGGCGGCGCGGCTGCGTCTGGAAGTAAGACATCTCGGTGCAAATTCAAACTGCGCCGATGGATTGTCCGGCATGGGCGCTCTGCCTTATGTCTTTGTGCAGCTTGCTACCTGGCTAAAGATGCCAGAGTTGATGGATGCGGCCCGTGAAGTAACGGCCTCCATCACTCCAAGGCAGATCCTGACGGAAGACCGGCTTGACGTTATGCAAGGCTGTGCCGGCACGCTGCTTTCTTTGCTCTCCTTCATTGAAGAAGTGGCAGCCATGGGTTTGGACAGCGGGCCTGCGCTTGAATTGGCATTGCTTTGCGGCCGCCATCTGCTGGACAAAAGAGTATCTTATAAATCCGGACCACGCGCATGGCCAGCCATCAATTCTCCGCCGCTCTCAGGTTTTGCTTATGGCGCAGCGGGGATCTCTTACGCGCTGGTTCGTCTTTTTAGATTTACGGGGCTGGAAGAATTTCGTGAAGCGGCCATTGAAGGCTTCGCGTTTGAACGGACACTTTATATTCCTCAGTTGCAAACATGGTTTGATCCGCGATGCAATCTGCCTTTGGCAAAAGCTTCATGGTGTGAAGGCGCGCCTGGCGTGGCATTGGGAATTTTAGGCAGCAGGTCTGCTATTGATTCCCATGCGCTGCGTCATGATCTGGAGCAGGCGTTAAATATTACCCGCAATCTCCTGGAACGGCCAGTGGACAATTTATGCTGCGGTAATTTCGGGCGCATTGAAATCATGAATGTTGCCGGCAGCGTTCTGGGGCGATTGCAACTTACTGAACATGCCCGGCAGTTGGCAGCAGAGATTCTGGATCGTGCTGAAAGCTCTGGATTTCGTTTCCCAATGCCTCATCATCCGGCGGATTCGCCAGAAAACTCCGGTGATAATCTTTCCCTTTTTTTAGGCCTTGCAGGGGTTGGATATACCTTGCTTCGCCTGAATTATCCTGATCTCTTTCCCTCTGTCTTGCTACTGGAGACGCTCAGTTAATTCCATTCTGGACAAGGCGAAGCATCCCATCACACTGTTTCAAGTGCCAAAAACTTCTTTTCTGACGGGTGTCCGTCGCCGGAATGCGACGTCCAACGTTGGACAGGAAAACTAAGTTACCAAGGTACTAGAGGCCGTTCATTCAGTGAAATGAATTGGCCCAATTCGTGCAAGGTAGGGAATGTGTGAGCACGGTGGTTGCATCGGCGCAGTCTGGCAAGCAACAAAATCAGATTTGCAAAAATGCAGATCTCGGTTCCGTAGAGGCCATTGCGACCCCCATCGCAGTACACAAAAAATGAGAGGTACAACTATGAGTGCCATCGGCTTCTCTTACGATCAGGAATCTTTGTTCACAGGTTTATCCATATTGTTGCGGGGCATTTCCTATCCCGGCCAGGCTGAGGAGACCATCTCGTCATCATTTGATTCAGCGGCAAAAGGGCTCGGCGCGATTCGCGGAGGGTTGTTTCTGATACGCCATCAGCCCGGCTCAGTGCGATTGGAAGTATTATCACAATGCGGCATGAGTTCTCAGCAATTGCGCGCGATTGACTGCGGCAAAAATCTTGAGGACCAGATTGCAGAGCGTATCTGGTCACTCTTCAGGCAGACTTGCGGCAATGGATCGTTTTCTCCACGTGATCAATTTGCAGATGCCGTGAGAAGAATACCTTCAAATTTATATGTGCTGTGCGTGCCGATCATTGATCCCGTTCTCGATGAGCCGACGGCCATTCTCTATTTTGAGAAGGAGACTGAAAGCGATACTGAGTTTGAAGCGATCGCAAGCAAATGGATTGCCTCTTATGCGCTGGCGCTGGGGCAGATGATCCACCTGGGCTTTCCGCGGACACAGCAGGAAGAAGAATCGGAAATAAAATACTCTGACATCAAGACGCCGGAGAACGCGCCGGAGTTGATCGGCGTATCTGTGCAGACGCAAGCTTTACGTCAGGAGTTGCATGAGATCCATATCCCCGCGGCCAGCGCGCCCGATCCTGATCCGATCCTGATTCTAGGTGAAAAGGGAACCGGGAAAGACCTGGTCGCGCGATACATCTACGCGTACAGCGCGCGGCGAAACCGTCCTTATGTTGCGGTGAATTGTGCGGAAATCACCGATGAACTGGCGACCGCCCGTTTCTTTGGCCACAAGAAAGGATCATTTACCGGATCGCTCGCAAATGAACCCGGCTTATTCCGCGCCGCAGATAAAGGCGTGCTGTTTCTGGATGAGATCGGCGATCTTTCACTGAAAGCGCAGGGAACACTGCTTCGCGTGCTAGAGAACCGCACAGTTGTTCCGCTGGGCGAGACTAAAGAGCAGCGGATTGACGTGCAGGTCATTCTTGGCACTAACTGTGATCCGGAGTGTGCCGTGACCGAAGGCAGAATGCGCCCTGATCTGTTGGACCGCTTCCGCACCCAGGCGATCAAGCTTGCGCCGCTGCGCGACCGTCCATGGGACATACCTGCGCTTGTCCGCCACTTTATTGCCTACAACGAGAAGCGGACGCAGAAAAAAATTCACAGCCTGCACACGGGTGTGCTAAAGACGATGGTAGCTTATTCCTGGCCTGGAAATGTGCGGGAGTTGGCGCGAGTCTGCTCATTGCTGGTTACTCATGTGAAGTCAGGCAGCCCCATTGACTCGGCGTTGTTCAACAAACTGATACCGAATATCGCCAAAGAAGAGTGGAACCCCAAGGCAGGCGCACTGCTGGTAGGGAACGTCCCCATGCGTGAAGCTTTGGAAACCTTCGGCCGTGAACTGATTCTTTCCCGGCTGCGCCAGCATAACTGGAATGTGAAGTCCGCAAGGCAAAGTCTCGGGCTGCCTAAGACAACGTTCCATCGTTACACACGGGCGCTGGGAATTGCCGGTTCTGTACGTGATGAACTGGCAGGTGTGGAGCAGTTCCCGTATCAGTCGAAGCCAATGATTGGCGGCGGAATGGCAGCCTTAAGTTAGCAAGTGGTGATTCACCGTCTTCGTCGCGGCAGATTATCGGCAACTTTACACGCATGAAAGAGGAAGGATTTAAGGAGGGGTTATGGAGGCGTGGTTTGATCCGAATCGGTATGCATGGATCCCGGGAACAGCGTTCGGCTGCATTGCAGTAGCTTTGGGAGCGTTGGCCGCGTGGCTGGTTCCCAGGGGCAGAGCCAAGAAATTTATTGTCAGATCGTGGATCGCGCTCTGTCTGGTTGCTCTGATATTTCTGGTTGCAGGCATTACGGCTTTCGGTGTCCGGCAACCGTGGGGCGTCTGGTACGGACTGTTACTGCCCGGTATTGTTGGCACTGCCGTGATGGGTGGAAACCTGATGGTTATTCTCAGGAAATATCATGAAGCAGAAAAGCGCCGAACAATGAACGGCTCAGTGTAAGAGATTGGGGTACGCAGCTATTCGGCGCGATGAAGTGCCAGTAGCCCGGTGCTACAAATGCATGGCAGCATTGTTTCGCCAAGGCCGCGATGCTTCGGCAAGCTTTTTTCAGCGTTTGTGCTGACCGTGGTGAGGCAGCCAAGGCTGTGATCCGACCAAGTTACAGATCCCCGGCTGGAAGCGATCTTCTCCAACCCTGAAAACTGAAGCGAATCCATCCTGTCCAGCATCTGCGAATGGCGTCATCCTGGTGGACCACCGAATTGTCCGACAACTGGAAGAAGCGGTCGAGAAAAAAGGAAGTACGGGGGGAATGGGTCGCGAACTCCAGCGCTACGTGTGCGACCGCAACAGTTCGAAGTGATGCACCTGCCGAACGGTCACTTGGCGGCAGGGGACCGTTAATCAACGTTTCTTGTGTGACTCATGTTCCAGTTGTGATAGAACGTAACTGCCGGTAAGGGCTTCGGTTTTTGGCGAGTCATTGAACGCACTGCGTCAACAATAAAGAGGCGCAGAGAATCCCACTCTCTCCGCCATGCAGCCTCCCGCCTAGGATGAGCCGTTTGGGCTCGACGGATTCTTGGTTCTTACTTCAACTCAGTAATGATGGCGTGCTGTTTCCCGCTCATCAGCGTTTCAAAGTGTGTACGATCCCGCAGGTTGAACTTCACATTCCCGGCGGCGTATTTGTTTACAACTTCTTTTCCATCCGGGGTGGTCGATTTCAAATCGCCATTTTCAAGGAACACCACCACAACGTCTTTATCGTGAAAATGCATCGGAGAAGGGACTCCCAGGGTCCACGTGGAATCCCATACGATTACGCGATCATTCTCAAAAACCTTCTTTGCGCCGGGTCGAGGAAAGGCCAGCGGGTAACCGCTCTTGTTTTCTGCCGGCGGTACGGGATGATCTTTTAACCCGATCACAAAAGAGCGCCCCGTGATTTTCGGGGCTGTTCCTTTAGGCACAAATGCCGCGCTCCCTTCCAGGGACACGACAACAGCATCGCTCGGCTGTGCTGGCGCGGAACCGGAGACTTCCTGAACCGTGACGCGGTCATTATCGATAACTGGCTTGGTCGCCGTTTGCGTACCCGCCTGGAACAGCATCATGCAGAACAGCAGTATCTGGACCACGGAACCGCCTTTCAAGATAGAAGTAATGTCAATTGAAATACCCGGATACTATATCGCAAGCGCCGATTCAGAGTGATTTCCATTTACCCATTTGGTACCGATCTCTGTTAGACTGCGCTCAATTTCCTTCTGAGGTTTTTTCCGGTGCTGCTGGAACTGCGCGTCGAAAATTACGCCGTGATTGACAGCTTGGCGGTGGAGTTTGCCCCTGGCCTGAACCTGCTCACCGGCGAGACCGGAGCGGGCAAGTCGATCCTTATCGATGCACTGTCTTTATTGTTAGGCGACAAAGCTTCTACTGACATGATTCGCCACGGCGCGGAGAAAGCCGTGGTAAGCGGCGTGTTTGAGGCGGATGAAAAGCGGCTCGGGCGCGTGCTTGAGGAAAATGGGATTGAGCCCGAAGGAAATCACCTGATCGTAAAGCGCGAAGTGGCCGCCGGCGGCAAGGGACGCGTTTTCGTGAACAATCAGCCGGCCACGGTGGCTCTGCTGCGGGCTTTGGCTCCGGCCCTGGCGTCAATCCACGCGCAGAATGAAACGATTCTTGCTTTCGATGAAGGCGCGCGCCTGGGCCTGCT
The DNA here is from genome assembly GCA_027307045.1 of Acidobacteriaceae bacterium. Lineage (GTDB taxonomy): Bacteria > Acidobacteriota > Terriglobia > Terriglobales > Acidobacteriaceae > Angelobacter. Next base: position 2,103 of record DAHUXR010000067.1, on the reverse strand, counting down.
GGATACCTATGCCGGCCATGATCTCAGTGATCTTGCCGAAAAACACGTTGCATGGGCCGAGGTGCGCGAGCGGCTGGCGCAACTTGATCGCGATGAGCAGGACCGCCTGCGCATGGCCGACCTGTGGAGCTTCCAGAAAAAGGAGATCGAATCGGCCCGGCTGCATCCGGGCGAAGACCAGAAGCTGGAAACGGAAAAGCGCGTGCTGGCCAACTCAGAAAAGCTTTTTGGCGCGGCCACTGCGGCTTATCAGGTCCTGTATGAAGATGATGCTTCGGCGCTGACGCAGATATCCGCGGCGCGAAAGCAATTGGAAGAGCTGGCTCGCTTTGACGAGAAATTTCTGGAAGCGCTGGCATTGCTGGAGTCGGCCAAGGCGGCGATTGAAGACGTGAGTGCAACGGCGCGCGACTATGCCGATGGAATCGATGCGTCGCCGGAGCGGCTCGCCGAAGTTGAAGACCGGCTCGCGCTGCTGGACCGGCTGAAACGCAAATACGGTAGGACGGTCGATGAAGTGATCGCCTATGGCGAAGAGGTTTCGCGCAAGCTGGATGAGCTGGAAAATCGCGAAGACCTGGTGCGCGACCTGAAGAAGCAGCTCACGGCAGCGGCGGCGACATATCTAGCAGCGGCGCAATCGGTTTCCAAAAAGCGTTACAGTGCGGCGCGGGAGTTGCAGAAGCTGGTTGAAGCGGACATCAATCAACTGGCGATGAAAGCGCAGTTCAGGATTGAAGTGTCAGGCTCCGACGAGCCGACGAACTGGACTGCTGCCGGTTTTGACGGTGTGACTTATATGATTTCGCCGAATCCCGGTGAGCCGCTGAAGCCGGTGGAGCAAATTGCCTCTGGCGGCGAGCTTTCACGCGTGATGCTTGCGCTGAAAGCCACGATTGAGGCCGCAAAAAAGAGTAAAGGCGGAACGCAGCGGACGTTAGTTTTCGATGAGATCGATACCGGCATTGGCGGACGCGCGGCGGAGGCCGTAGGTAAGAAGTTGAAATCGCTGGCCCGGGCCAACCAGGTTTTGTGCATCACCCATCTGCCGCAGATCGCGTCCTTTGCTGACCACCATTATCTGATCGAAAAGCGCGAGACAGCAGGGCGGACGAAAACGCTTGTCCGCGCGTTGACCTCCGCCGAGCAGACGGAAGAGATTGCGCGGATGTTGAGCGGCGCGGAGTTGACGGATACGTCACGGCAGCATGCGGAGCAGTTGTTGAAGGCGAATGGGTGAATCAGTATTCAAATTTTGCTCCTGTCAGATTTAGCGGATCTCCATAGAGTTTTTGATAGTACCAGTCAAATCCCCATGCCTTGGCTCCGCGACTATGTCCAACGTACCTCCTTTCATCGGTTCGAATCTGGGTGTGGCAATTGCATTCGAAAAACGCTGATGCGAAAACGTGACCAAAGCTGGTCCTGACTCTCACGTCGGAGACCAATACATTGATTCCCATGCTGACCTGCAGACATTCCAGCGGAATATGGCGTCTAGTTAATTGCGCTTGAAGCCATTCCCTATATTCTTTGCAAGTCGTTAGGGGAGGAATGGGAGCGCCGTCTCGAGTGCAGTTTCCAGTTAGAATGTCTAAGAGATAGAAGCCGGAACCCAAATGCACAAAGGCCGCGAGATCGTCGCCACTGGGGAGGTCAATGAACCTCTGGCAGAACACATTTGCGAAATCCTGAAGGACTTTCCGCCGCATGATGCGCCATTATTCTCTTAACCATGATAAGTGAGCAATAGTCGAGGCGATTCTCAATCCGGTGCGTCCAAGATACTGTGCTGGCGTAAAATCTGGTTGTTTTCAAACGGAGTGCTCGTGCCCTCAGTCTTTGCAGCGTCAACAGCCTCCTCCACATCCTCCAACGCATTTCTTGCCATCTTCTGGGGCGGGTTGGCGTGCGGCGTTCTTGATATCACGCAGGCTTTTATTGCGTTTGGTCTGCAGTTCCATTTGCGCCCCAGCCAGGTATTGCAGTCGGTCGCTTCAGGGTTGCTGGGCCCCAAGTCGTTCCAGGGCGGCACGAAGACTGCGGCGCTCGGTCTCTTCCTGCACGTTCTCATCGCGGTTATCTGGGCGGTGATTTATTTCG
>DAHUXR010000066.1 GCA_027307045.1 Acidobacteriaceae bacterium | reverse complement strand
AAACGCGGTATCGTACCTCGTTGCCCGATTTTCTGAGCTTGTTTTTGATGCGGGCCGTGTGACTTCAGTAATTGAAACGCCAGGCAACCGGGAGTCACGCACGGCGTCCTGGTGAAACAAAATCTCACCACTGATTACCCTGGATAAAACTGATCGGAAGAGAATTGCCAAAATTGCCATTATTGCCAAAAGTCGCCGAGATTGAAAACCAAAACCTTTCGCCGCAGATTACGCAGATGAGCGCAGATTAAAAGCCAACCTTCACCACGGAGGCACGGAGACACGCAGAAAACTCAAAAGCAACAGCCAACAGTCAAAGTCAAAACCTCAACATAGAAAACACAGAGGGACTTTGGAGGGCGCGGGGAGTTGAAGAAAAAAATGGAATGCAGGAACAAAAGGAAAATTCATGGTGGCATGGCCCGAATCTGATGGCTAGCAGTGCAGATTAAAAACAAACCTTCACTACAGAGGCACGGAGAAGAATCGGGTAATGGTGGAAGTGATGTACGAGAAATCTGCAAGTCGCAAGTGGAAGCGACGCCCGCGAATCTGTGAGTCGCAAGCAAAGCGGTGACGACAATTTTTCTGTCGAAGCAGGGAGGCGGTGGCGCGCAAATCGCTTATTGCACGTGCTCAATCCGACTAAAGTCCAGCAAGATGGCGCGATGACGAAAGTTCCAAATCGGGAAAAAAGTTTGCAAATAAAGAGCACTGTACCAAAAAAAGTTTTTCAGGGTCTCTGCCGTTTAGTAGTATGGACGGCAGTCAGCGACAGGCAAGAGAAGTATAGGGTCACCACCGCTCGCAGTTCGAAGTAATTCAAACGGCCACTAAAACCGGAAACAGGAGATTCATCGATGGTCAGGAACACGTCACTCCGCGTGAATGTTTCGTCGCATCGGTACGCCCACATAATTTGCACGCGGGACATGGAGTGGCGCAGCGATGGAGTGAAGACCGGAGATCGGTTTCCAGATTCCGGCGAGGCAGGACGTTTTAAAAATTGTAGTGGTGACTGTGATAGTGACCGGCGCGATTTCCGCGCATTGAAGGGCATTATTCTAGCGGCTTTATTTTTCGGCTTTATTTTATAGGGCTTTAACTATTTCCAATTTGAAAAAGAAAAAAACGCTTATTTGAAAGAGCGTGCATGAAAAACGTTGGTTTGAATGAGCGTTGAGAACAAGGAGCCAAGAATGTCCCGAATGTTGCGTGGTTCAGCGTTGTCTCTGTGCCTTATCTTGATTTTACTAGCCCTGCCCGTAATGGCGCAGGTTTCACAGTCCAATAATGCGGATGGAGGAGCTTCCCAGTCCCAGACGCCCGGGAATGCGACTCAGGCCCAGCCTGTAATGACTTTCCACGCTCTGCAGCACGGCGTTCCGTGGCGTGATCCCAACGGACCAGCGGCAGCGGTAGGTTTTGCCGCCCCAGCCGGCGCGCACCTGACCTATTTTGGCGGACCAATCATTTCCAACGTCCAGGTTGTGCAGGTACTGTATGGCAGCGGTTCTTACAACTCGCAAGTAGCCGGCTCAACTTCGCCAACCATGGGCAATTTCTTTGCTGACATCACCACCACCGGACTGATCACCCTGCTGCAACAGTACAACACGAACATTTCAGGCGGCACCGGCCAGGTTTTTGGCAATGGCACATTCAGCGGACTGTTCCAGATTGTTCCGTCAGCGGGCAACAACGGATCGACGATTACTGACGCTCAGATCCAGTCAGAACTTCTGGCGCAGATCAACGCAGGCCACCTGCCTTCGCCTGTTCTGGATGCCCTGGGTAACCCGAACACCATTTATATGATCTATTTCCCGCCGGGAAAGACGATCTCACAAGGCGGCAGCAATAGCTGCCAGGCAGGCGGCTTCTGCGCGTATCACGGCACCACGTCGAGCTTGCTGGGTGGCCACAACGTTCTTTACGGCGTATTGCCGGACATGCAGGCAGGCAGCGGTTGCTCCACGGGTTGCGGCACATCGACGGTGTTTGGCAACTATACGTCGGTTACCAGCCATGAGCTGGTTGAAGCCATGACGGATGCGGATGTGGGAATCGCAACCACGTTCTCCGCGCCGCTGGCGTGGTATGACAACACGAATGGCGAAGTGGGCGACATCTGCAACGGCCAGCAAGGTTCGTACACCGCCAACGGTACCACATATACAATCCAGTTGGAATTTTCCAACTCGGCGAATAACTGCGTGAATTTTCCGGTTGTGTCCGGTCCGAACTTCTCGCTGTCAGCTTCACCCAGCAGCTTGACCGTAACGCAGGGAAGCAGCGGCAGCTCTACGATTACCGTTACTCCTAGCGGCGGGTTTACGGGAAGCGTGTCGCTCTCAACGTCGGCCCTGCCTTCAGGCGTAACGGCCAGCTTTGGCACGAATCCGACCACGGGAAGCAGCGTCGTAACTTTCACCGCTAGCTCAACCGCAACCACAGGAACGAGCTCGATCACGATCACCGGAACGTCCGGAACGCTGAGCCATACAACGTCAATTTCGCTGACGATCAATGCCACGGCGACGCCGAACTTCTCATTGTCGGCTTCACCCAGCAGCCTGAGCGTAACGCAGGGAAGCAGCGGCAGTTCCACGATCACCGTTACTCCCTCCGGCGGCTTCACGGGAAGCGTGACGCTTTCGAATTCGGCTCTGCCTTCAGGCGTAACTGCCTCGTTCGGCACCAACCCGACAACTTCGACCAGCGTTCTAACTTTCACGGCCAGCAGCACCGCAACCACCGGGACATCCACGATTACGATCACCGGCGTTTCCGGAACTCTGTCACATACAACCACCATCAGTCTCACCATCAATCCCACAGGCGGCGGCACAACGAACCTGATCGTCAACGGCGGCTTTGAAACCGGCTCCGCTTCACCGTGGACTCTCACCGCCGGCGTGCTGAACAATTCCACCGCAGAGCCCGCGCACACCGGCGCATGGGACGCATGGCTTGATGGCTACGGCACAACTCATACCGATACAGCCGCGCAGACCGTCGCCATTACCGCGGGAAAAACCAGTGCAACTCTGGTCTTCTGGCTGCACATTGATACTGCGGAAACCACTACCACCACGGCGTTCGACACCCTGAAAGTCCAGGTGCTGAATACCAGCGGCACGGTCCTGGCGACCCTGGGTACATTCTCCAACCTGAACCATGCTACGGGCTACCAGCAGCATTCGTTCAGCTTGAACTCTTTCATTGGCCAGACGGTGGTGATTAAGTTCACCGGAACTGAAGACGTCAGCCTGCAAACCTCGTTCGTTCTTGACGACATCGCTTTGAACGTCCAATAAACCGGCCGTCCAATAACGTTTGAGCTTCATTGAAGAATCTCCGGGGCCGCAAATGGCCCCGGATTTTTTGCGCTCGTGCGTTTCGCCCCGACCCGCTACCGCGAGATTGGAAGCCGGCGTCCGGAAAAATCCCAAATCTTTTCTCTTGACATATATACTGTGTTACACATAGTATGTATTACACACTGTATGAAAAACAGTACTAAGCTTGATGTTGATCTGTTTGAGAACCTCAAGCTGGAACTGCGCCGTGGATGTTTGATCGTCGCCGTTCTGGCCCAGCTCAGGCAGGAGCACTATGGATACACGCTGCGCAAAGCCCTTGACGACCTGGGCTTGGCCATCGATGAAGGCACGCTGTACCCTCTGCTGCGCCGCCTGGAAACCCAGGGCCTGCTTGTGAGCGAATGGCGCGAAGAGAACAAGCGCAACAAGCGTTTTTACAAGCTCTCGCGTCAGGGCGAGCTGATTTTGCAGCAACTGTTACAGGAGTGGCAAACCATCAACGCTTCTCTCGAACGAATTTTGCAGGAGGCATAAATACTTTATGGAACTTCTTGATCGCTATTTACAAGCCGTTCGATTCTGGCTGCCTCGCAAGCAGCAGGATGACATCATTGCGGAACTTGGTGACGATCTCCGTTCGCAGATTGAAGAGCGGGAATCTGCACTGGGCCGCCCGATGAACGAGGATGAACTCGTCACGCTCCTCCAGCAGGCTGGCCATCCTTTGTGGGTTGCCGGACGCTACCAGAAGCAGCAAGCGCTGATTGGCCCGGTGCTGTTTCCGCTCTACAGCTTCGTTTTGAAGATCGTCGCGCTCGGTTATCTTGTGCCATGGCTTGTGGTCTGGATAGTCCTGACGGTGTTTGTGCCCTCGCATCGCGCATCCGACCCAATGCTGACTCTGGCCGGCGGCTGGGCTTCATTCTGCACAAACATTATTGTCATTTTCGGCAGCGTCACACTGGCCTTCGCCATCCTGGAACGGGTTCAATCAGCCGTGAGTGCCTTGCAGCAATGGGACCCGCGCAAGTTGCCTCGCCCAAAAGATCGGGTCTCACGCGTGGAATCCGTCTTCGGCCTCGTCTTCAGTATCGTTTATATTGCCTGGTGGCTCTCACTTCCACGTTACGGCGCGTTGATATTTGGGCCCATTGCGGGTTTTTTCTCCCTGAACCCGGCCCTTCACACGTGGTATCTTCCCCTGCTCGCGCCCCCGTCCATTGTCGCGGTGCAGCAATGCGTGAACATCCTGCGCCCACAATGGACATGGCTTCGCGCCGCCGCTCAGCTTCTTTCAGATTCCATCGCGCTCTTTATCTTTATCGCTTTGACAAAATTCCATCCTTACTTAATACCAGCAGGAACCGCGAATTTAGACGCACAACATACGCAAGCGCTCGTCAAGTTGAACCAGGTGGTTTCATGGAGCATCCTGTGCGTCATCATCGGCATTTGTATTGCGTTGATCGTCCATGCTTATCAAACTGTCCGCGAGCTGCGCAGGATGTCTAAAGGCTCACGTAATGGCGCGGCGATGCCCGCATCGCAAGCGCTGTGAGGTGGTGTCTCAGAAATACCTTCACAACACTTTGAACTTAGGTTCATACAAAATGTTGATCTCTGTCATCCTGAGCGCAGCGCTGCCACGCCTTGTCCAAACCGAGGTCCTCGAGCGCGAAGTCGAAGGACCCCGAGGATTTTTCTCTCTGCCCATACAGCATCAGGGAGTTCTCACAATACCGCGCCTCCTCAGCCGCCATTGCTGCGAATGACAGGCCAGCGCTTGAGAATCGTCTGATTTCCGGCCTTCCACTCGGAATACTCGGCTCGAAACGTCAAAGCCGTATCAATCACCACGGTCAGGTCGGTATTGTCTTTAAAGCGGATTGAGACGCAATGAAATTCGGGGTCTAGGCTCAGCTCCACCCTCTCTACCGTGCGACCCCTGGCCTGCGGGAACTTCACCAAACGCCCATAGGCAGTATTACGCGCCCGATCACGGCGGGTCTTTTGCGTGGCTTTCTTAGCGGATTGCTTGGGCATGTTACGACGGCTTTCTTTTCTTCATCGACGATTCTTGCATTACATACCCTATCACATTTGCTCAATATCTTGAGCAACATTTCTGCTAAATCTGCATGGGAATGGACGTAGCCAAAACTGTGCACCGGAAGCTTCGCGAGGCGCAAGGCGAATTGACGCAACGCGCCTTTGCCAGAAAATTAGGCATTTCGGTTGGCTTGGTCGCCCGCTTGACCACCGCTCCTGAAAATATGACTCTATCGACCCTTGCGAAAATCAGTCGCGCCCTGCATGTTACGCCGTCACAACTCCTGGATGATGCTGACACACACCATCGCAAAGGCTGATAAAGTCTTTCGTCTTTGGAGTGTTAGTATCAGGACGATCTTTTGGGCTGGCGCGTCTTAGGAATTCGCCACAAAACGCAACCCTGCGTACCATCGAAAAGATCAGTCGCTCCCTGGGTGTTACGCCCTCGCAGTTTCTGGATAACGCAGATACCCGCCATCGCAAAGGCCGTTAAGTCCTTCGCAAGTCTTACTTCGGCTTTCCGGGCAGGAAATAAAAACGCACCACCAGCAGCGCGGAAAGCGCGGCTGAACCCATCAGCAGGTCGAATGCCGTGACGTCGGTTGCCACCATGCGCCGGGCAATCACAAACATCACAACTTCCACCGCGGCGGTAGCGCGATGGAAAAGCAGCAGCAGCCCCAATTCTCCGGCAATGGCCAGGAGCAGTATCTTCTGCAAGATCTCATGCAGGGTGGTATATTCGTCCGCCGCGCGCCACAACTGCGGGAACGCATGGTGCACAATCTGGAACAGCGCAATGCTGGCCGCCACCATCACCAGCACCGCCAGCAGGGTCAGGAACACATGGATGAAGTTGCCCATGTGTACGTTTACGTACCGCTCCAGCGCAGTCCCTTCGCTCGCCGCGTCTTTTATTGTTTGGTTTTCTACCGCCATGGATCCCGCGCTTTCCTCTGTACGCCCGCTATCCCTCAACAATGTGAGTAGCCGGACGTTTGCCGGGATGCCTAAGCCGGAAAGTCTGCCCTGACCAATATCGCTGCCCCAGTCCATTAAGCATGACCGGCCTCTGACTTCCTCCGGGCCGTACAATAGCGGAAATGCTCATTGCCGCCGGAGTTCTCAGTCTTCTTATTTGGGCATATCTCGTGCTCGCGCGCGGCGGCTTTTGGCGCATCTATCCAGCAGCTTCGCGCACGATTTCAGCCGAAAATCGAGATCAGGGAAGTCCTGCCCGCATTGCCGTGATCATTCCGGCCCGGGATGAAGCTGATGTCGTCGGTCGTGCGGTCCGTTCGCTCCTGCAACAAACCGGCCCGAATACAATCCAAATTTTCCTGGTCGACGACGCCAGCACTGACGGAACGGCGCAATCGGCGCGCGCGGCTGCCGCTGCTGAAACGCAAGCGCAAAACCTTACTGTCGTGCCGGGAAGCCCGCTTCCGTCCGGCTGGTCCGGCAAGCTTTGGGCCATGCAGCAGGGAATTGAGCAGGCAGCAAAAACAGAGCCGGATTTTTTCCTGTTCACTGACGCCGACATTGAGCACGCGCCAGACAGTCTAGCCACGCTCATCTCCATTGCCCAGGCTGGCCCGTATGACATGGCGTCATTCATGGTGAAGCTCCACTGCCAGTCCGTGGCGGAAAAACTCCTGATTCCCGCGTTCGTCTATTTTTTCTTCAAGCTGTATCCGCCGGCGTGGATCGCCAATCCACACCGTTCTGAAGCGGGAGCGGCCGGCGGATGCATTCTCATCCGTCCCACAGCGCTGGAAAAAGCCGGCGGCATTCATGCCATTCGGCAGGAAGTTATCGATGACTGCTCGCTCGCGGCGCGCGTCAAAGGAAATGGCGGGCGATTGTGGCTTGGTGCGTCTGCCACCACATGCAGCATCCGGCCTTATGAAGGCTTTTCCGGAATAGGCCGCATGATCTCCCGCAGCGCATTCAACCAGCTCCGCCACTCAAATCTCTTGCTGTTATTGTCGATGGTGGGCATGGCGGTCACATACCTGCTTCCGTCTTTGCTCGTCTTTGCCGCACTTCACATGGCTCCTGCCGCTCTGGGCGGCGCGGCGTGGCTGTTGATGGTCCTTACCTATTGGCCCGTTCTGCGCCTTTACCGCCTCAATCCTTTGTGGTCGTTGGCTCTGCCCGTGGCCGCAGTCTTCTATGTGGGAGCTACGTTCCATTCAGCTTGGAAATATTGGATGGGGCGCGGCGGCGAATGGAAGGGCCGCTTCCAGGATCCTAAAGAGAGTATGCAAACTTAGCACTGATCAGGCGGGAGTTTAAAACTTAAGGCAGGCTGGCGCCACATTCCTGACCGGTGGGATTCTCAGGTTTGTCCGGCTTGTTCACCTTGATCCCCACCGCGGCAAAAATTCTTTCCTTGGCTACACTCTCATCTTCCGCCTGCGGCTGCTGGATTTTCGCCACCGCCTCTGAGGAAAGCGGCTCGTCCACCGGGTTGCGATGCGTGATCGTCCATATCCAGCCGAGCAGGGCAATCAGGTAGCCAACCTGGCCAACTTCACTGGAAATGCTGCGCAGCAGCGTATCGGTGTAAATGCTCACCATAAAGCGCGTGGTCCCTTGCACCGTCAGATACAGGATGAAGCCGATCGAAATCTCTGCGATGGAAGACTTCCATGTGATGCCCAGCGATTTTGACTGCACCAGCAGGATCCACAGCAGGGAAGCATCCGCTAGATAGATGGTGCGCTCAATGGTGAGCGGAACCTCAACCAGGCGGTCCAGGTGGCCGGAAGGCGCCAGGACGGAAATAGCAACCGCTGCTGAAATTCCCAGCACCGCCCAGAAACAGAAGCGGGCAACGGTGCGCCCGGGCAGCGATTCAAAGGGATCCAGAACCTTGACCAGGATTTCCAGTAAAACCAGGTTGATCAGGATGGCTTCAATGAAGTCGAAGACCGAGTAGGTCACGATGTAAATTGAGGGGCTTCCAAAATGGTAGGCGGCAACGGCGAAGATTGAAGCACCCGCCATGTAGAACAGATAATAGCTGAAGACTTTCCAGTGCTTGAAAAACTCCTTACGTTTGATTATGGCAAAGCACGCCACCATCTGACAAAAGATGATGGCGTACAAGAACGCGTAATCAAACGTAAGCCGAAGTTTCATTTCTGTTTCTTAATTTCTTACTCCGCGCTCGCCGGGGGTTGCGGTATTGGAAGACCGCCTGCATCACCCGCCGGAGCGCCATTTTGAACCGAGCCTAGCAGAAGCGCAATTGCAATAATAATGTCGATCATTAGGGAACCTTCCTTGTAACCCCGAATTCACAATCTCTCGGGGGTTGAGTCGACGCGTATTAAGCCTGCATGGGATTAGGAAGTTCTTATCCCGTCCCACAATGGTACTCTTTACACGTCCATTACATATTATTTAAGTAATCGGCGCTCTCAGCCATATACCCTAAGGACTTGCCCCAGAGTTACTTGCTCATCTCGGCAACGCGCACTGCTTGCAATGGAGCGTTTAGGATATAAGATTTTTTGTTTCAATAACTTGCACGGAAATATAGGTCAAAATTCATTTGTTGCGCAATCCTAGGTGGTTTACTGATGTTACCTGTAAGGTTCTTGTTGATTTTAATGATTTTAACGTTGTTTTTGCCCGGTCAAGCCCAGCAAGCTTCCGCCAGCCCAATCGCTTCTGCAGGCCTGGGAAAGGTAGTTTTTCCTAATTCTTGCTCCTCCGCCGCCCAATCGGCACTTTTGCAAGGGATCGCGCAGCTCCATTCCTTCCAATATGCCGCCGCGGAAAACGCTTTTACTGAAGCCTCGCATTCTGATCAAAAATGCGCCGTGGCGTACTGGGGCTTGGCTATGTCCAGCTACCGGCCGCTGTGGGACGGAGCGGATGAAAAAGCTATCAAAAAAGGCCGGCATTTCCTGGATCAGATCCAGAACGACTGGCCGGTAAGCCGTCGCGAGCACGAATATATTGACGCCATTGCAATCATCTTTAGTGACAATCGTCGTCTGGGCGATGAGCGCATTGCGGCTTACAGCCGCGCCATGGCGGAGATCGCAAAACATTATCCTGACGATGGCGAAGCTCAGGCCTTTTACGCTTTGTCTCTGCTCGCGCTGCCCCATGACGACACAAAACTACGCGAGCAGGTCATCGCCATCCTCAACAAGCTCATGGCCGCTCAGCCGGAGCATCCCGGCGCGGTCCATTATCTGATTCACGCCACGGACACCGCTGAGCTTGCGCCCCAGGGATTGGAAGCAGCGCGCCGCTATGCCAAAATCGCTCCTGATTCTTCCCACGCGCTTCACATGCCTGCGCACATTTTTGTCAGGCTGGGATTGTGGCAGGAATCGGTTGATTCCAACCTGGCCGCTGCCGCCGCAGCCGCTGAAGCTACCAAAAATCACATGGGTGAGCCCCAGTACCAGTTTCATGCCATGGATTTTCTAGATTTCTCGTATCTGCAACTAGGCGAAGAAGCCAAAGCGCAACAGGTGGTTGAAGACCTGAATAAAGTTACTGGCGCTTCACTGGGATGGATCAAAAATTTGCGCGTGATTTTAACCACACGAAATCTGCTGGAACTGCACCGCTGGAAAGATGCTCTAGCGGTCGCTCCGCAGGGTGACGCTTTCGAGTTCCAGTTGGTGTACGCGCTCCGCGCCACCGCAGCGGCCCGCACCGGCGATCCCCATGCGGCGGAGGAGAATTACAAGAATCTAAAAAGCGCTATGAAAAAGCAAAAGCGTGGAAGAGACACGCGTCTGGAAGATTATCGCCGGCAGGAGGTTGAAGCTTGGATCGCCTTTGCCAAGGGCGACAACAAAAAAGCCCTGAAGCTGATGCGCTCCGCAGCGAACAAGCAGGATCAGGAAGATTCCGGCGACTTTACCGTGCCCGCGCGAGAAATGCTGGCCGACATGCTTATGGAACTGCATCGACCGGCGGAAGCCCTGGGCGAATACGAGTCTGTTCTTGAAATCTCGCCCAATCGTTTCAACGATCTTTTTGGCGCCGCCTCGGCTGCGCAAATGGCCGGTGATTCCAGCAAAGCAAAAAGCTATTACAGCAAGCTGCGGGAAAACTGCCCGGCTGCGGCTGATCGGGAAGAATTGCAAAAGATAAAGATGGCGGCTGCGGGAAGCAACTGACCGGCGCGTTATTTGAACCAGTTTCGCGCCAGCTCCGCTTCTTCATAAATCGATCGCAAAGCGAGACGGGTTTCATTCACGAGTAATGAACAACCAACGGCCAGGCCCACGAAGCCGACTGTCCCCAGTACGAAGCTGATGACCACAATGGCTTCAAACGGCCACCTGTATTTTGTAGATACCACGCTTGCGCCCAGAATGGAAACCACGCTGGCCGCCGCGAAACAGCCAATTGCGCCGTAAAAGAAACTCATCGCGCGCACCAACAGAGCGCCGCGTTTTTCCAGCCTCCCAAGATGGCTCACCCACAACGTCCGCGTCGCAGGATCAATATCCGCACCATGCAGGTCTTTCACCAGCGCGCGCGTGCGGTCCACCACGCGGGCCAGCCGGTTTCCAGTGCCCAGCGCGAGCACGGAAGACGCATTGGTGAAAACCGCGGGCGCGGCAATGAGCGTGAGGACGGCAAAAGGACTGTCCGATACGGGCGTAAGCATCGCCTTTAGTATGCAGCCTTCAGAGCGATCATGGGAAGAACTGCCATGGTTCTCACCAGGGCACGTTCCGCCCATGAATATTTTGTCCCGTGAACTCGCTAGGCGGCCTTGCGGCTCGACTGCGCCTTGCGCGAATGCGTGGTTCTTGCTGCGGATTTCTTGCGCGTCCGCGCGGCTCTCTTTGCCTGCCGTGAGAGCGCTTTGTGCGAAGCTGCTGAGCGAGGTTCACGCTTCAGTGCTCTCTCGCTGCTGCGCGATCGCTTGGCAGATACAGCTTTCTTCTTGCGGCTGTGGCCCCGGGTGCTGTCGCGGGCCGCAGCCTTGCGCGTTTTTTCTGAGACGCTGCCTTTCTTCGGCGGAGCCAGGTCAACTCCTGCGCGCCGCGCCTTGGAAAGTCCTATGGCCACGGCCTGTTTGGCTGAAGCCGCGCCGTGTTTACCTTCACGGATGTGGTGGATTTCTTCGCGCACAAACTCGCCGGCCTGTGTGCTGGGTGATTTGCCTTCGCGCTTGTCCTGCTCGGCGCGTTCCAGGGTTTCTTTCTCGGGCATCGCTTCCTCCTTGATGATGTGATGCCCTGCCACAAATCGCGGGATTGCTTTGGTTGCTGAAATCGCACGGAATGTTTTTGCTATTTCACTTCCGTGGTCGAGCCCGGAACTTTTTCCCACGGCTCAAATCTTCCGCCCAGGCAGCGATGCAGGAACTCTTCTGTGCGGTCGTCAAAGTCCAGATTGTTTTCCGGCCGCGCAAAACCGTGACCTTCATCTGAATAGACGACGAACGTGACGTTGCCGCCATTCTTGCGGATGGTTTCAACGATCTTCTCTGACTGGGCCAGCTTTACCCGGGGATCAAACTGCCCGTAGCCGATCAGCAGCGGCACGTGTATATCGGCGGCGTGATAAAGCGGAGACAGCTTCTCATCCAGCGCCTTATCCGTCGTTACATCGCCAATCCTCCGTAGCCAGCGTTTCTTCACCCGTTTCCAGTAATCCGGAATGGAATTCATCAATGTGGCAGGGACGAGCCGAGAGCCTGCCACCGCATACCGCGCCGCGTGGTTGGTCCTGCCCGAACTACCCTCAAAGTCCCTATACAATCACAAATGTGAGCGACGTTGCCCAGAGCGAAATCAAGCGTGAGAGCGCTGAACGCACGCGTTCCTTCTCCCTTGGTGAACGGTTCAAGATATGGCTGATTTCCTGGGCCGGATTTCTTTTTATCCGTGCGGTGGGCGTCACGCTGCGCTATAAGTTCTTTCCTGAACCCGGCTGCCTATCTGACGGACTGAACGCCGGTCCGCCGGCGATCTGGTGTTTCTGGCATCGCGCGGTGATTCCCGCGACCTATCGGTTTCGCAACCAAGGGCTGGCAGTAATGACGAGCCGCAGCTTTGACGGCGAATATATCGCGCGCATCATTAAGAAGCTGGGTTTTGCCGCGGTACGCGGGTCGAGCTCACGCGGGGCCGTGGGAGCGCTGATCGGCATGCGCCAGCAACTGGAACAGGGACACGGCGTGGTGTTTACCATCGACGGTCCTCGCGGTCCCAGATACGTGGCCAAGCCTGGGCCGGTCCTGCTCGCCAAGAAGACTGGCGTCCCCATCAGCTGTTTTTATGTTGCCGTGAAGCGAGCATGGATCTTAAATTCGTGGGACAAGATGATTATTCCCAAACCATTTTCACAGGCTGCGATCTATGCCAGTGGGCCGATCTACGTGCCTGCCGACGCCACCGACGAGCAGATGACTGCCTTGCAGCAGCACATGCAGGAGACGTTGGAGCGGTGCAGGCTGGGTGCGGAAGCAGCAGTTGGCAGATGACATCTTGGACCCGCTACTGCAGGAGCCAGCGGTCCAGACCCTGCCTGGAGACAGACACAACCTGAATTTTGGCCGCGTCCGGATGCAGTGGGTTCAGTAGAAAGTTACTGGTCCTGGGAACAAGGGCTGAAGGGACTTGGAGAAGCGCTGCGGAGTTACGGGCCAGCCATTGATCGCCGAACGCACGAGTGACGGCTTGTTTCTTCGGCCAGCCCTTCGGCAACTTTGCCCAATCCTCCAACTTCTCTATGCCGACGTCGCCCGGTACCTGAATTTCAAGAAGTTTATAAAAACGAGGCAAGTGATCATTTTCAATTTCCAGGTGCACCAGGATTTCCAGCAGCGCAGACGCCGGCGTGGAAGAGAGGTATACAATCCGGCGGCCTCGGGTGTGCCACCGCGCAGAAGCATTAAGGCCGCCCAGTCCAGTAATGTTTGTATGGTTGCTGATCCGCCACAAGATCACTTTTATGCGGCCATGCCTTCGTCAATCTGATACAAGGCTTCCTCCACTAAACGACTGCCTGTTTCGGTCGCCATCATGTCAACGGGAGTGCGGCCATGAAAGCGCTTTTTGGAGGTGCGCAGCCAGAGCATTCCTTCTTTGGAGTCCCCGAAAATTTTTTCGGTGAGGGCCGCCAACCGAGCTACGCGGACAGCGCGGTCGGACTCCTCACGGCTCAGGGCCTCTTTGCGGGCGCGACGGTGCTGGAGCGTGCGCCGGGGCACGATCACGGAATAGATCTCTTTTTCCAGAATTCCATGCTCCATCAGGGCTGAAATTGTGGCCACGGGAAGACGCTCTTCCACGAGTGCCACCAGATCGGCATCGGATTTTAATGGGCCCCGGATTCCAAGCTTCTTTCGCATACTGTGAAGGACCTCGTGGTCTGCCGGCGCGTGCGGAATTTCCGCAGGGCCAGAACCATATTCATGTTTGACTTTGCCTAATTCCATGTGGCTCCCATATTTACTCAACAACATTTTGCCATCATAAGCATGGCATTTTGCGCGCTAAAAAGTCACGCCTGAAAGGCAGGCCTGGGAAGGATTTTCAAGAAGCGAACAAATAAGCATTTTAGCTGTAATAGTTTACGGAGATCAGATTCCTATATTAGGTTCAAGTTAAGGCCGACTCCCGGAAAATTTCATTGGTGTAAAGTCTTTTGGCCATAGCGATTCCTCGCTAAGCTTCGGGATTGAAAACACTATTCTCCCATCCAGTCCCCAATTGCCCGCAGGGAAACCACATGATCGCAGACGATCTTCACGGCGCCCATGATCGGCACAGCCAGAATCAATCCCATGGCGCCCCAGATAAATCCCCAGATGAGCAATGAAATCGTGACTACAAGCGGGTTCAGTTGCAGCCGTTTGCCCAGGATTTTGGGGTAAAGCACGTTCATGGCAAGCATATGAAGGCCGAGAACGGTGATGGCTACCAGCAGCAGCTGCGTGTCACTCATTACGCCGATTCCGGCAGCAATCGGTGGGAGCACGGCCACAGCGATGCCCAGATAGGGCATAAGGCTGAGAAATCCGCTGATGAAGCCGATGAAATAAAAGTAGGGAACACCCAGGAAGCCAAAGATCACCACACTGCAAACACCCATAAAGAGCCCGATGAGAAAGTTTCCGGCAATAAAGCTTTTCATCATGGCGGAAATGTGGCCCAGCGTAACATAGGCAGTGCTGCGGTATTCAGGGCGGAAGAGCTGCACGGACTTGGTGCGGGCGTGCTCCTGCCAGCTCAGCATGAAATACGTGAGAAAGGGAATGAAGCAGAGCGTGAGCACCACTTCAGTCACCGCGCCAAGTTTTTCTGAGACCATGCCCTGCGTGCCTTCGTTCTCCACTTGCACCGGCATGGGCTTCTTGGCGTTCTTGTCCTCAGGAAACACTTGCTTTGTGGTTTTTTCCAGTTCGGTGGTTTGCTGGCGAAAGTGCGCGAGATGGCTGCGAATTCGGTCTGAGTATTTCGGCAATTCGTGGACAAAGCTCATGGCCTTGCCATAGAGAAAGTAACTTCCTGCATACATTAGAGCGAGCATGAACAGAACGGCCAGGAACGCTCCTGCTGCGCGCGGCAAACGGATTTTTTCCAGCAGGTTCACCACGGGCTCCAGCATGAATGCCAGCAGGATCGAGAACAGCAGCGTGACCAGGACGAGCTTGGCTATATAACAGACGGCCAGAATCACGGTTGCCCCAACAATAATCTGCGCTACCGCGCCCGCATGCAGGACGGTATTGAGCTTGCGCCGGTTTCTTTGTTCCAGCTCTTTTTCCGCGAGCTGGCTGTCCGGCGCTTCCTCCGGCATGAGCTGTTCCGGTCCGGGAGGAAGAATGCGATTCGAGGCCATATGACTAGGTGAGATGCAGAAACTCGTATAATCGCCGCAATGGAAACCACCGGGCGCATCCTGGCCATCGACTACGGCAGCCGCCGCATGGGGCTGGCCGTAACGGATCCGCTGGGCATTACCGCGCAGGGGATTGAGACCCTGCAGCGCAAGAATAATCGAGCCGACTTTGGCCGGCTGGAGCGGACCATCCGCCAGTATGAAATCAAGGAAATCGTGCTGGGGAACCCGCTGCGTATGAGCGGGCAGGAAGGCACGCAATCGCAGAAGGTGGCGGAGTTCGCGGAAGAGCTGCGCAAACGTTTTCAACTCCCGGTGCGTCTGTGGGACGAGAGACTCACGTCAGCCGAAGCTAACCGCCTGCTGCGTGAAAATGAAGTAAGCCTCAAGAAGCGAACCCAGGCCGTGGACCGAATGGCCGCGGTGCTGATCCTGCAAAGCTTCATGCAGTCGAGAAGCGTCATCTAATCTTCACGGACGAGTCTGTTAAATTCATAGATTGCTGACTACACGAACATTTTTCCCATTGCTGTTCCTGACGTTCATTGTGTCTTGCCTATCGGCTCCGCTGCGGGGTCGCGCGCAGGACACCAGCGCCGATGCAGCGAAAGAGGATCAATCCGCTCCCACAACGGTATTTCCTCATTCATCAACAACGCGCTGGTGGGTCTCTGGACAGATCAATGTAGTCTTTCAGGCGCATCCTGATTTTCACGCACTTTATTCCGGACAGAACAGTCTCTTAGCGCGCGCCGAACACGCTACCTCCCGGGTGCTCACGCTTTATACCGGTTATCAGCTATCAAAGCACACCGAGGCGCTTTTCGACCTGGAGAGCGCCGGCGGGCGCGGAATCAGCGATGCGCTGGGCATGGCAGGCTTCACCAATGTGGATGTGGTGCGGAATCCATCGCTGGGATCAGCGCCATATATAGCCCGGCTTATGGTCCACCAGGTCTTTGCATTGAGCGCGAAAGAGGAAGATGCGGAACGCACTTCAACTTCTCTGCTGACGAAACTTCCTGAGCGCCGCTTTGAACTGCGCGCCGGGAAGATGAGCTTAGCCGACTATTTTGACGTGAACTCGGTGGGCAGTGACAGCCATCTGCAGTTTCTTAACTGGACGGCGGTCAACAACGGCGCTTATGACTACGCTGCAGATACGCGCGGGTACACCGTGGCCGCCATGGCGGAATATCACGACCACAACTGGAGCGCACGCTTTGCCGAGGCGCTAATGCCTAAGGTTGCCAACGGGCCGAACTTGGATTTCAATCTACTTCGCGCACGGTCGGAAAATATTGAATTGGAGTTCAGGCCGGAGTTGCAGAAGGAAAAGAAGGCCGCAATCCGGATGCTCAGCTTTATCAATCACGCAAACATGGGCAGTTATCGAGAGGCGGTGCAGGCGTTTCTTACCGGAACCGATCCGCAGCCGGACATCACGGACCACCGCAAGCACGGACGCGTCAAGTATGGCTTCGGCTTGAATGCAGAGCAGGAGATCACCAAGACAATTCGCGTGTTTGGCCGGCTGGGCTGGAATGAAGGCCAGAATGAAAGCTTTGCTTATACCGAAGTGGACCAGGCGGTTGAAGTTGGGGCAGATTGGCGGCTGGATCGGTGGCGTAGGTCCAGCGACAAGATAGGCATCGCCTTCATCACGAATGGAATTTCAAGGCGGCATCAGCTTTATCTTGCGCTGGGAGGAAACGGCTTTCTGTTAGGCGATGGGCGGCTGACATATGGCCGCGAAGACATCATCGAGACGTATTACAACGCTCACCTCTGGCGCGGAGCGTTTCTCTCTCCAGAGTTACAATGGGCGGCCCATCCCGGCTATAACAAAGATCGCGGGCCGGTCATTGTCCCCGGACTCAGATTGCACGTGGAGCTCTGAACACAAGCTGGTTGCAACTCCGCAGCAAAAAATCTCTTCCAAATTCTAAACTGAAGCGCGTCAGTTCATTGTCCATTCGTGATGCTCCCGGAGTGGGAAGATGGCTGCACGGAGCGAATTCGCCCTTAGAATATAAAAGACTGAGAAGCCGAATCAATGTTGAAATTTCTTTTTAAAGCGGTTGTGGTCTTGCTGGTCCTGGGGGGCCTTCTGCTGGCTTACGGCCTGCTTGTTCCGGCTGGGCCTACCCAGGAGAAGCTGGTGCAGCTTAAATCCGGTTCATCTGCGCGCCGCATCGCTGCCGACCTGGCCCATGCCGGAATTATCCGCAGCCAGTACGCGTTCCTGGCATGGCACTATCTGCATGGACGCAAACCGCTGAAGGCCGGTGAGTATGCCTTTGACCATCGCGCCACCGCGCGCGAAGTTTATGACCGCATCGCTCATGGCGATATTTATTTCCAGACGCTGGTTGTGCCGGAAGGCTACAACATGTTTGATATCGCCGCGGCGATTGAAGAAGCGCAACTGGGCAAGCGCGAAGATTTCCTGAAGGTCGCGCGCACTGACACGGCACTGATTAAAGACCTTGATCCGCAAGCCCCGAGCCTGGAAGGTTACCTTTTTCCTGATACATATCACTTCACCCGGACGCAGTCCCTGCATGACATGGCCGCGGCCATGGTGCGGCGCTTCCGGCAGGCAGCCAAGGACGTTGGCCTGAACCAGAATTTCCACTCCGTGGTCACCATGGCGAGCATCGTGGAAAAAGAGACGGGCGCCGCGGAAGAACGGCCCGAGGTTGCAAGCGTGTTTTACAACCGACTGGACAAACACATGGTACTGGCCACAGACCCGTCAGTGATTTATGCGGCGTTGTTGAATAACCGCTACAACGGCGTGATTCACCAGTCCGATCTGCACTTTGATTCGCCATATAACACCTACCGGACCGCCGGACTGCCACCAGGACCAATTTCCAATCCCGGCAGGGCATCATTGCAGGCGGCATTGCATCCGGCCCAGACCGATTACCTCTATTTTGTGAGCGACAATCAGGGCCACCACAGGTTTGCCCGCACCGATTCAGAACATCTTGCTAACGTGCAGGCCTACCGTCGCGCGCTGGCGCAGGCCGTAAACCGATAAACCGAACGTAACAATGACGCAAAATGTCATTGTTTGCCGTGGCGTGTCCGCATCACGGGCAACCTGCCGTCCGTTATACTAAGTGCATCCAATTTACGGTTGTAAGACTGGACGGGTGCACTTTCATTTGCGCAAAACTACTCTCATCTTCTTAATTGCTTTTTTATCGCTTACTGGTTGCGGGTTCCGTTCGTCACATCCGGTAAAAATGCGCACCAGCACGGCTACGCTCAAAGATGCGACGCTGGAGCAACTGGTGGAAAGCATCAACACAACTGCGGAAAAGCTGAAAACCCTGAAGGCTACCGTCGATATTGACAGCTCAATTCTTGAAGAGAAGAAGAACCGGGTCAAAGACAATCCGCAGGTTGCCGGCGTAATTCTGGTGCGCAAGCCGGAGATGCTACGTATGCGCATTTATGTGCCCGTGTTGCACAACGTGATGGCGGACATGGTCAGCAACGGCAAGAATTTTGAGCTTGCCTCGCCCATCAAGAGCAAATTTTATGTCGGCTCCAATCAGCAACCGGTGAAACCTTCACCGCAGCCGCTGGAGAATTTGCGTCCACAGCATATTTCTGACGCGCTGTTGCTGAAGCCGATTGAAGAAGGCAAACAAATTGCGGTGCTGGAGAACACAACGGAAGTTGTGAAGGACCCCAAGACCCACAAAGACGTGGAACAACTGGCGTACACGGTGTTGGTGGTCGATAAAGACAATGCCGGTCATTATCTTTCGCGCAAGATCGTATTCAGCCGCACCGATCTTCTTCCGCATGAGCAATCCATCTACAACAGACAAGGTCAGCTGGTGACTTTCGTGCGTTATGAGAATTTTAGTGATTACTCAGGACTCCTGTTGCCGGCAATTGTCGCCATTCAGCGCCCCATCGAGGGGTATGCCATCACCATTTCCATGGTCAAGGTTGACGTGAATGTTCCGCTCGCCGATGACCAGTTTGTGTTGACGCAGCCACCGGGATCGCAGGTGATTAACCTGGACACCAAGTCTTCGGCCTCCGCCATCCCTGAAGAAGAGAGCAAGAAGCCCCCGCAATAATGGGAATCTGCGAGGGGGGACGTCAGGCGTTCGCTCATGCGGTTTTAAAATTTTATGAACAAAATGATTGTGGCCAACCTGGTCCACCGCCCTATTCGGTCCATTATTTCTATTTTTGCCGTGGCCGTGGAAGTGACGCTGATCCTGATGATTGTGGGCTTGGCGCTGGGAATTCTTGATGACAACAAAACGCGCCAGGTAGGGATGGGCGCGGACCTTACGGTAAGGCCTCCGGGATCATCCAACCTGGCTGCGTTTGGCGGCGCTCCGGTGCGAATGACCGTAGCTGATATTTTACGCAAGCAGCCGCACGTGGTGGCTGTAACGCCGGTGGTGCTACAGGTGGTTTCGACCACTAACATTGAGATCATCTATGGAATTGATCTGGAATCGTTCCAGGCCCTGGGCGGGCCCTTTCGATATATGCACGGCGGCCCGTTCACCGGGCCGGACGACATGATTGTGGATGATCTATTTGCCACAGCCAACAAAGTGCATGTAGGTGACACGGTGAACGTGCTGAATCACGCGTTCAGGGTAAGCGGCATTGTCCCGCACGGACGCGGCGCGCGCCGGTTTATTCCCATTACCACCATGCAGGACCTGATTGGTGCGCAGAACAAAGCTTCAATGTTCTATGTGAAACTGGATGATCCAATCAATGCCGATGCGGTGGTGGAGCAGCTCAAGAAGATTCCTGGCATGGAAAGTTACAACATTCTTTCCACCAGCCAATGGCTGGCGGCGACCTCGGCGGACAAGATTCCGGGGCTGAACTTGTTCATCAAAATCGTAATTGGAATAGCCGTCATCATTGGGTTCATCGTGATTTTCCAGTCAATGTACACGGCGGTAATGGAACGGACGCGGGAAATTGGAATATTGAAGTCACTGGGCGCTTCCAAGTCATACGTTGTGCGGGTGATCCTGCGGGAAACGCTGCTGCTGGCGGTGTCAGGAATACTTGTGGGTTATCTGATCAGCACGATTGGCCAGGTTAGCTTGGTCCATCAGTTCCCAACATTGCGCGTGGAGCCGATTACCCTGAAGTGGGCGATTTACGCGGCATTGATCGCGATTGGCGGGGCCATGCTGGGAGCAATTTATCCGGCATTCAAGGCAGCGCAGAAAGACCCGATTGACGCGCTGGCGTACGAGTAGCATTCGGCTTTTGGCCATTAGCCTTTGGCCCTTGGCTTTGTTTCAATGTTTGTTGCTTCGTTCCCAACCGTCCGAGAGTTCTTTACGGGGGTGAAGTCTCCAGGCGCTTGAACAAGCAGCTCGGCACGCAGGTCGGCTTGTTCGCGCGTTTTTGCCTTGACAGGCGCTTTTTAGTAAGGCCATAGAGCTCCCTCGCTACGCTCGGGATGTGAAACACAATTACAATAGATATTTGCATTCATCTTTGGAGGATTCATGGACCAGCTAGCAGGAATCGTCGGCGCGCGCCGCAATGAGGATATCGCCCTGGACTTGATGAAATTTATTGCCGCCACAACCAACTTTGGGAAAACCGTTGCTTCAGGGGCCGGATTCCACGGCGGGGTGGAGAATAAATCCGAGGATTACGCCACCCACCTGCTGGAGCTGTATACGCGCTGTTTGGATACGGTTGGCGGCAAGAAATAGCGAAAGTTAGAGGATTCTGCCGCAAAAAGTTAAGTTTGCGCTTGGAGCCAAATCCAAGGATAATCAGGGCAGCCGAAATGCCCCGGCTACCCCGTTTCCTCTGTGAACCTGCCGAACTACATAACGCTCTCTCGGATTGCCGCTATCCCACTGATCATATGGGTGCTTACCACGCCTTACTTCAGTGGGAAAAGCGCCAAGGAAGAGACGCTGCGCGTGGTGCTGGCTTCCGGCATCTTCATACTGGCTTCGATCACCGACGGCCTGGATGGCTATCTGGCGCGTCGTCGCGGCCAGATCACCACCATGGGCATGCTACTGGACCCGCTGGCGGACAAGCTGATGATTGCCGCCTGCTATATCACGCTGCTGCGGCTTAGCCCGGACATTGTAAACATATGGGTGGTGGTGCTGATCATTGGGCGGGAATTCCTGATCAGCGGCCTGCGGTCCATTGCCGCATCAGAGGGTTTTACCATTGAGGCCAGCGAATTGGGCAAGCTCAAGATGGTGGTACAGATCGTTTCCGTGGTAGCCACCATCCTGGCCCTGCGCTGGGACACCTGGTATTTCAATCTGCGGGTGTTCTCCTTTGTTCTTGACGTGGACCTGGTGGCGCGGATGGCCATATGGTTCATGGTGGCCGTATCATTGATCTCGGTTGTGGATTACTTCTGGGGCTTCTGGAACAAGATCGATAAGCGGGTGGAGCGGCGCAGGCGGCGTCCGTTTATTCTGAGCCGGCGGAAGAAGAAGGCAATGCAGGAAGCCGAAGCCAACAATCCCGCCAAGGCGCATTAAGACTTTCTTTTTGGGTGTTCGAGATAGAATAAGGCATGTCGACCGCGCCTCTTTCATCAACTTCAAGTAGAGTATTCAAGGCCAGCCGCTGGACCCGCGGCAACTTACTCTTTCCCACGCGCATTGAAGTAAGTCCGGAGCGCGTATTGCGCATTAAGCCGCGTTTCTTTGGCAGCTCGGAGGAGAGCATTCCCATCACCAAGGTCGCGTCGGTTTTGATCAGCACGGGAATGCTTTGGTCGGATATCCGCATCGATTCCACGGGCGGCAGCAATCCCATCCTGAGCCATGGCCACAGCAAAGCAGATGCGGTGGCGATCCGCAATATTATCGAGCACTATCAGCAGGGTCTTCCGCAAAGATAGCCTGGGTCAAGCGTTCTTTTATCGGGGTCGAAAGATACCTGATTATGTGGGGACAATTCGGCCTTTTCTTCGTCTAAATCCATGGAACCACAATGGCTTTCCAGCCGTATTACTGGACAGCAATTGCGGAGATTGCCAAAGTTTCAAAATGGCAGAGTTCGTTGAAATCGCAAGAAAGATCGAGAGAGATGAAAGAAGCTGATCGCGGATGAGAATGGCGTTGGACACAATCGGGCAGGTGCTGAGTATTTTGTGGGCGCACAAGCTACGTTCATTTCTCACCATGTTTGGCATTGCCTGGGGCGTGGGATCATTGCTCTTTCTGGTGGGCGTGGGTGAAGGCTTTCGCTCAGGGCAGCGCAAGAACATGGCGACGATCGGGGAAGACGTTATCTTTGCCTGGGGCGGGCAGATTCCGGTGGTGGCGGGACAGACACAGGACCAGCGCGGTTACTACCTGACTTATCAGGACTATCTGGACATCAAGCATGAAGCCACTCTGGTGGGCGATGTGGCTCCAGTGATCGGCCGGAGCGATATCCGCGCCGTGAGCGATTTTGCCACCGCCAGCGGATTTGTGAGTGGAAGCACGCCAAACTTTAATCACATACGGTTTTTGCCTCAGGGAGAAGGACGCTGGCTGAACGAGAGCGATGAAGAACAGAAGCGGCAGGTTTGTGTGCTGGGTTTCCAGATGATGCGCAACTTGTTTCCGGGCAGGCCGGCCATTGGCAGCACCGTTCTGCTAAATGGGATTCGCTTTGAGGTGGTGGGTGTTCTCGCGAATATCGGGCGGCAGGAAAATAACCTGAACAATGTGCGCCTCTACATTCCTTTCACTACCATGCACCAGTATTTTCCCATGAAGAATGAGCACACGCCGGATGACATTGGCAACCTGATCTTGAAGCCCGTGAGCCGAGACAAGCATGCGGGCGCGGTGGAGCAGATACACAGGATCATTGCGCGCAATCACGGCTTTGATCCCAGCAATAAAGACGCTTTTCAGGGCTGGGATACCGTGCAGACGCAGGACACGGTGGGCAAGATTTTTGATGGCATGGATATTTTCCTGGGCGGCGTTGGCATGGTCACGCTTGTTCTGGGCGCGATTGGGATTGTGAACATCATGCTGGTATCAGTGACGGAGCGGACGCGCGAAATTGGGTTGATGAAAGCACTGGGCGCGACGAACCGGCGGATCCTGATGCAGTTCTTTCTGGAAGGCGCGTTTCTTACCGCGCTGAGCGGAGGCACGGGCATTGCGATTACGGCGGGCGTAATGGCCATTCTGGCCAAGCTGCCCACACCTCCGGGATTTGACTTGCCGCATATTGTGCCGGCATCGGCGGCATTAGCCGTGGGGTCGTTATCGATTGCGGGCATTGTTGCGGGACTGTATCCGGCGCGGAAAGCTTCACTGTTGCAGCCGGTGGAAGCGTTGAGAAGGGAATAGTCAGATGGTCCACGATTTACTGGGACAGGCGTACTCGTCCATCAAGCACAATCGCCGGCGCACTGCGCTGACGATGCTTGGCATGGCGTGGGGCATTGCCACCGTGGTAATCCTGCTGGCCTATGGCGCAGGATTTGGGCGGGCCATCACGGCCATTTTCTCCACCTTTGGCATGCAGATGATGGGCGTCTTTCCCGGTCGGACTTCCTTACAGGCTGGCGGCGCCAAGGCCGGGACGCAGGTACGGTTTACCATCGACGACGTGCAGCATTTACAGGAGCAGATTCCGGTGGTGCGGCATATCACGCCGGAAGCGTCATTCCAAACCAACGTTCAGCATGAAAATCGTACAAAGCAATTCAACGTTGGCGGATTTACGCCGGCCATTGTGCCGGTGCGCGCGCTCAAGGTGCAAGAGGGGCGGTTCTATAATGACGCCGACGAGATGCAGCGCTCCCGCGTGGCCGTGCTGGGATCAGACGCCAAGGACAAACTTTTTTCCGGCGAGCCGGCGCTCGGTGAAAGCGTGCGCATTGCGGGCATCAGTTTTGAAGTGATCGGCGTGCTTGAACCCAAGATGCAGGAAGAAGGCAACGACAACGTAAACGCAATCGTGTATATGCCCTTTTCCACCATGGGCGATATCCGCGACACGCGCTACCTTGATGGTATATGGCTGGATTACGATGGCATGGAATATGACAAGGTCGAAGGCGACATCCGCGGCGCGCTGGGCTCGTTTCACGGCTTCAACGGCAAGGACCCGCGCGCGGTCTTTGTCTGGAACACGATGAAGAACCTGAACAACTGGCAGATCATTACCATGGCGCTCCAGGTCCTGCTGACGATTATTGGCACGCTCACGCTGGGCATTGGCGGCGTGGGATTGATGAACATCATGCTGGTTTCCGTAACGCAGCGCACACGCGAAATCGGCGTCGAAAAAGCGCTGGGCGCGCGGCGGCGGGACATACTCACGCAGTTCCTGGCTGAAGCCATGGCAATTACTTTTGCCGGCGGACTGCTGGGCGTGGCCGTGGCCTACGTGATCTCGTGGATTATCGGGTCGATACCCGTTTACAGCGTCATGGCCAAGAATGCTGAAGCGGGCGACATCCATCTGGCTATATCGCCCGTGCACCTGCTGGTTTCCACCGGGATTCTGATTGTGGTGGGGTTGATCAGCGGAATGCTGCCGGCCATTAAAGCGTCACGGCTCGATCCGATTGAGGCGCTGCGATACGAATAAGCGGCGGGTTTAGTCGGCGATTTTGTGCGCCACTCCCTGAAGCACAACCTTCCAGGTTGCGCCGTTATCTTCTGACGACACCACTTTGAAGACCTCTATCTTGGCATCCGTAAACTCATTGGTGGTGCGGATCACTGTGGTCTTGCCATTGGCGGTAAAGCTGGAATCATCATAGATCCAGAGATTGCCTTTGATGGTGATTCCGCCGGTGGTTGGCTTTGCGCCGGGGTCGTAGAGCGTGACGTATGAGTATTTGCCCGCCTTGCTGTCGTACGAGTAGACCGTGAACTGGCGATGGTCTCCAGCAGCACCCATTCTGACTATTTGGTCGCAGACCAAGTACGAGCCTTGCGGCGACCAGCGGCATTCCAGGGTGGTGTGGGTCTTCTGTCCGCTGGTAAAAGCGCCTTCCGTTTCCCACTCGCCGACAAATGCGCCGAGCTTTTTTGTGGGATCGTCTGATTGCGAACCACCAGTGGTTGCGGGCGTGGTTTGCGCGGATTTAGGTTGAGGCGAATTGGATTGCGTGGCGCTGGACTGGATGCTGATGTGAAAAATGACGGCGATCGTGAATAACGTGGCAAGAGTTCGTACGCGCATTGGCTTCTCCTCAATCTTGAATGAGGCCCTTAAGGCAGACAATCTTACTACGGCTGCGCTCGGCGGATGGTCCGCGAGTAGAGCAGCGCGCGTTCTTTGAATCCCAGGCGGTGGTAGATTTCGATGG
>DAHUXR010000065.1 GCA_027307045.1 Acidobacteriaceae bacterium | reverse complement strand
GGCTTTCCAATTGCGCTCATATTCGTAGTTCTTCCCGCCCGAACAATGATAAGGAGACGTGTTCGCTCGGTCGCCATGATGTTCATTGGGGGTGAAATCTGCTTTGTCGGATTTGTAGCCTCGTGGCCTGGGCCAAATTCGGTTACGATCGCGATGATGCTGGGAGGACTGCTTACCCTTATCACAGCGGCGTTCTGCTTTGCGCGCTCTTATTTCTCACCGAGAACGTCGAATTAACCCATTAACTATTTTCGGATTTCTTACAATGACTACGCCAATGATCAGTCCACCGATGAAAGCACGACCTACGCCGCGCGCGGAAGACACGCGCCGGCGAATTTATGAAGCCGCGATGGACCTCTTCCGCGAAAAGGGCTTTGAGCAGACCACCATGCGTGACATCGCGGCCAAGGCCGCAGTGGCGCTGGGCGGCGCTTATTATTATTTCTCGTCCAAGGAATCCATTGTCCTGGCTTTTTATCAGGAGATGCAGGAAGGCAGCCATGAGGAAATCCTGCAGGCCCTTTCAGGCGAGAAGAAATTGAAAGACCGGCTCCGCCGCGTGATGGAAAAGCGCTTTGAACTGCTGGCGCCAAACCGCAAGTTTTGCGACGCGCTTTTTCGACACGCTCCGGACAGCCAGGACCCGCTTTCACCTTTCAGCAATGAGACGGAGCCAATCCGGCAACGCGCTATTGAGCACTTGCGTATTGCGCTGGAGGGCAGCGAAGTGAAGGTCCCCGCCGACCTGAAGCCGCAACTTCCCTACCTGCTGTGGCTCTACCAGATGGGGCTGATCCTGTTCTGGCTATATGACCGTTCAGAAAGTCAGCAACGCACACAAAAACTCATGGAAAAAAGTTTGGGCTTGCTGGTGACTTTGCTGCGGCTCTCTGGATTGCCGCTGATGAAACCGGTGCGAAGGACGGTTCTGGAATTGGTGGAAACAATTGCGCCGTAAGTGTGCGCCTTGTTGGGCTTCATGAATTGGGTTCCAGTTGCGATTCTTTGAAACGCAAGTGTTTCCCCGATTGGAAGCGGCAGCAGTTGCGCTAGGATTGAAACAGGACTTATGATTTCCAGATTTTTTCTAACAGGTAGTTTGCTGATCTGCCTCGCCATCGCGGGCATGGCGCAGGACGAAGCGAAAGCTGCCGCGCGCAACGAAGTAGATGATGGCGTGCAGGCGTTCCGGCAGGCACACTACGATGATGCGATCGCACACTTTGAGCAGGCGATAGCGAATGACCCGGACCTTGTAGTGGCGAGGATGTATCTGGCCGCAACCTACCTACAGGTGTTTCAACCCGGGCTCGATACTCCTGACAATGTGGTTCTGGCGACGAGAGCGCTGGAACAGTATTCAGAAATACTCCGCAGCAATCCATCTGACGTTGAGTCCCTTAAAGGCGTGGCCTACCTGAAATTGCAGTTGCACGACTTTGATGAAGCCAAGGAAGCTTATGCCAAGGCCATTGCGCTGAATCCCGCTGATCCTGACTTGTTATACGCGGCGGCGGTGGCAAATTGGTCGAATGCGAACGACGGCATTACAGCGGAAAAGGCAAAGCTGGATGCGGAGACGGAATATTCATTAATAGTGTCAGAAGGCTGTCCCGATGTGCGAACGCGCTTCCTGCCGGACATCGATAACGCGATAGCGATGCTCAACAAGGCCATTTCTCTTCGCAAAGACTATGTCGATGCCATGAAATACATGAACATGCTATATCGCCTGCGAGCGGAGCTGGAGTGCGGAAGCAAAAAGAACTTCAAGGCGGACATCAAGCAATCCAATGAATGGGTTGACCGCGCGGCGGCGGCAAGAAAGAAGCAGTCTGAAGCCGCGGAAAAAGAAGATCAAGAAAAAGCTCCCGATAAACACTGACTGCAAACGACCCAAAAGCCACCCCCTCTCATTACTATTCCAGCACGTGGTAAGGAAACACCTTATTTACATCTGCCGAAGCCACGTTACGATTGCCGTAAGCCCAGGTAAATTGCCCAAACACAAGTGTTTCTGCGTGGTTCCCTATGGTGACTGAAGTACCGTTTGCCATTTGCGAGCTTCCGCTTACACTGCTGCCAACACGAAAGACCAATGTACCCAGGCCAAAGGTCGAATGTACCTCCGGGAAAGAACCCACCGGCCAGAACGCTTCGACTGAGCGATGTTGCAATTAACTGACGATGAGCTGCAACTTCAAATTCGGCGGAATGAAAGCCCTGCTTGCGATAGGCGGCCTGCTATGCGTGCTGGCTTCAAATGCGACGGCGCAAAGCAGTTCCGGGCAGCTCACCATCACCATGAACGTGCAGTCATCGATCACCCTGGTTTTCCAGAACAACCCATCGGTAGGCACACCGGGCTTCTGTCCGCTGACCAATGGAGGCACAAATAACGTCGGCCTGGACATGGGCACAGCAGCTTTTCCGGGAAACTTTCACACGGCAACCTGCGTGAATTACACGCACTTGACCGCTGCGGACTATCAGGTGAGCAGCGCCTTTGACGTGGTGGTGACCAAGGCGAATTCCAGCAGCCCGAATTACCGGCTGGCGGCGCAGATTTCCACGCCTCCACCGGCGAACGTGAAGTGGCTGCTGAACAACGTTACGTTGACCAATACAGGATTTACCGCGCTCGATGCCGCCGACGCCTTTGGCGCGCGGATCACCAAGACCTTGCAGGTGCAGGTAAAGAACACGGTGGCAGCGCAGGTATTGCAGGAAACGATTACGTTTCTGGCCACGGCGAATTAGGTTTTGACCATGCTGAAGAAATACATTTCGATCATGCGCGGCGCGGCCCTGGCGGCCCTGCTGATGTGCGGCGCTTCACTGGCGGCGCAGACCACGGCCACGGGCGTGATCAATGGCACGCTGGTCAACAAGAATGGGATTTCGATCCAGTTTGATACCGATCCCGCGGGCGTTACGCTTGGCGCGGCCGGTACCAGCGCCGCTACCGCCAACTTCGGCACGGTCTCCGCGTTTGGCCCGCTTGCCGCGGGCGTGACCCGGCCCAGCGTTACGGCAGCCAACTTTACCGTGCGAACGTTTTTTGATGTGCAAGTGATCCAGGGTGGCTTGACCAGCACCACATACACACTCACGGCGAACCTTGCCGCAGCCGCGCCGACCGGGCTGAACTACAAAGTGGACGCCATCACGCTGACCACGGCATTGCAGACGATCCAGATCAATGGCGCTTACCACACTGACATTGCGCACAACCTGGATTTGGTGATTTTGACGGCAGCGCCGGGAGCGGGCGGCCCGGCGGTGAATACGCCGATTACGACGACGATCAATTTTACGGCTACGGCCAACTGAGTTTTTCGCAGTATGAGCTTTTGAAGTAACGAACTTTTGAAATTCGAAAATGAGGAGAGGAACGACAATGAAAAAAGTAACGCTCTTAACCATCTTTGCGGCGCTGATGATGATTTCTTCAGCGGCCGTCGCACAAACTACAGCCAGCGGCACACTCACCGTAACTGCCACTGTCACGGGCAGCATCAACCTGGTTTTCAACTCTGACGCTTCCGGCGTGGCGCTTTCCAGCGGCGCAGGAACAAACGCCGCTACCCTGGCATTTGGCAACGTATCGGCCTTTGGCGCAATTTCAGCCGGCATCGTCCGCAGCACCACCGCCACCAACTTCACCGTAAGCTCCGCGGTTGACGTGCTGGTGACAAAAACCAATTCCGTCAGCGCGAACTATAGCTTAACGGCGCAACTGGGTTCGGTTGACGCAGTTAACACCTGGACGGTTGGTGGAGTCGGAGTAACGAATGCTGCCGCCGCTCCAATCACCGCGACCGGCACTTATGGCGCGAACAGCAATTTCCCTGTGGCCATCACCGTACCTTTCACCACGGCCAGCGGAACCCTAATCAGCAACACCATTAATTACGTCGCAACCGCCAATTAAGGGTTTAATGGGATTTGCTGTGCGGAAAGACTGGGATAGATAGATGGATTAGAGCTAGGCGGGAGGTGCGAAATCGGGCTGCGTTATGTCCTGCCGTTATTGCTGTTCGGTTCCTCCCTCATGACCGACGGGTGGGCACAACGCAAGAGCGCGACGAAACGCACCTCCAGCGCCATTTCCATGAAGTCTGCAAGTGAAGGGGCGATCTCAGTGAGTTTTGTAAGCGCGCCGGATGGCGCCGCCTTGACCGGCGGGACCTCCGGCCAGCGCAGTTTGAATCTGGGCACAGTCTCACTTGGCAGCGGCGCCCAGACCGCCAACGTCCAGATGCAGAAATTGCCTGGACGCTTTCTTGTTTCTACGCGGTTCGGCATCAGTATCCAGGCCGGACCACAAACATCAACTACCGCTGCCGTGCTGGCCGCGCTTACCATCCCCGATCCGGCGTACACGTTCCGGCTTGACGGGATCACGTTGCAAACCGTTCCTCAATTGCTGCAGGGCCAGGCAAGGACGGGAACCACCGTGATGCATCGCCTGGAGATTGAAGTGCCCACATCTCTTACGGAGAAGAATTCTCAATTAAATAATGCAATTATTTTCCAGGTCATTCCGAATTAGGTTGTTCCGAACTTTTATGCCACAAGCACTCAGCAGTGCGTCCGATGCTTTGAGGAACTGTGGACCGCAGGCGCCCTTGCACGCGCGCCTTTTCCTCTCGATGGCCTTACTCTGTTTTTCGGTCTCTATGGTGACGGCACAGACCACGCCTGCAACTTCTTCGCAAAGTCCTTCAATAACTGCCGCTCCGGTTCAGCCCGCCGACAAGCCTTCTATCTCGCTCACTCCCGCCGTGGTTATGGCCAAGGGCAGCTTTAGCCAGACACTGTCACAGACGCTGACACTTACCAACCAAACCGCGCGCGACTTCGCTTTTGAAATGGTGGCGGAAGACGTAGTGGTGAAAGATGGCAAGCGAGTTTTCGTGACAGCCGGTGAAACACCCAACAGCATTGCCGCTTCCGCGGTGTTCACGCAAAAAACCGTGCTGGTGAAAGCTTTTTCTTCCGCGTCAGTGGATGTGCGCGTTACGCTGCCGGCAGAAACAAATATTCGCGCTGTAGTGGCAATGTTTCGCGGGACGGACAAGTTGCCGACTTCTTCAGGAGCCGTGGGCATGACGGCGTCACTGGGCTCGCTGATCACGTTTAATCTGACCGGCAACGTGAAGCTCAAGCCTGAGCCGGTTCGGGTAATCCCGGCAAATGAAACGGCGAACATGAGAATCGCGCAGTGGATTGCCAACACAGGCACCGAACCGGTGCTGCCGGAAGGCGCAGCGGCAGTGTTGAACTCCAACGGCGCGCTGGTCGGCAAGGCGATTTTTGATCCGCAGCGGCTGCTGCCGGGCGAACGGCTGGAATTTTCCGCTGAGTATCCGGGCGAGCTACCTCCGGGAAAGTATCGCGCGCTATGCTCGTTCCAGTTTGAGGGCAAGACGCAGACCACGGAAGCGGCTTTCGAACTACCTGCTCTTGCAATCCCAAAGACTGAAGCTCCCAAGACTGACGTTCTAAAAAAATGAAACGCTGCTGGAGCCTCGTCCTGTTGGCGATCGCCTGCTGTGTGGCGGCACAGGGACAGACTCCGCTTTCCGTTGGCTACCAGAAAACCTTGCAGCTTCCAGTGGCCGGCGCCACTGCTGCCTACTCGCTCGATCCCAACATTGCCGACGCCATGGCCGCAAACGGCGTGCTGGAAATTGTGGGCAAAGCGCCGGGTTCCACCAACATCATTATCGTCACTTCTGCCGGAGCGCAAACGCTGGCCGTAACGGTGCCCGTTCCACCTCCGATATTGCCTCCGGGATTTGAGCCGCCGGAGCGCCAGGGCACGGGCGAGAGCGGCACATATGAATTTCGCTATAACTCTGATCCCAGCCAGATCACAAATTCGATTGAGATGAAGCGGACGCAGGGACAATCTTTTACGCGGATGCAAGTAATCAATGCCAACCTGTTTTCTGCCTCGGGATCGACCTCGGCCATCGGCTTCCCGTTTCTGGCATATCAGATCAGCCGGCCTGACAGGGACATTACTTTTATCGACAAGAACGTGCTGAACTCTCCGCTTACGCTTGATGGCTTCCTGGTTCGCGGCTTTCACATGCGCCAGGGGCCGTGGGAATTTCACGGCGGCTTTACTTCCATCGCAACGTTTCAAGGGCTGTTTCTTTCGACCGATCGCGAATACACAGCGGGCGTAACAAGGGTGTTCCGCATTGATGACGTGAATTCTCTGGAAGCCAACGCTTACTACTTTCAGAACCCTGACAGCCAGCGCGCGTTTGCGAGCAATGGCGCGGTTGGCTCTGTGGTGTATCGGCGCAAGCTCAGCGACAAAGGAAATTTTCTGGCGGAACTGGGCGTGAGCCACGGGATCGGATTCGCCACGCGGGCCACGTTTGACGACAAGCGCAACCATCTGCTGGGAAATTTTCACATACAGTCGCGCAACTTCGCTTCATTGGCGGTGAACAACCAGCACGGGACGTTTGCCGACCTGAACGCCAGCCGCAAACTGACAGAACGTCTTTACGCCAGCCTTGACCTGAACCAATCGAATTACAACCTGCTGACGCTAAGCCAGAACACGTTCACCAGCAGCAGCCTGCTGAACTTCAAGCTGAACCAGCATTTCTCAGTCAACGGCGGGGGCGGATACGCCACGTTTCAATCGAAGATTCCGGTTGGACCGGCTGTGACCACGGTGAACCTGCCCGCGGGCGTGGATTATTCAACGCGGCATTTTGGAACGGGCTTTGAGTACCAGCGGACCATCAACATCGAGGGTGGAGGCGGAGGCAACGATTACGCTGTCAACGCGCGCGCTTCCGCCGGACAGTTCCAGATGAGCGGCTTTTACAGGCATGACGTTCAGGTGCCCACGCTGGCTGCTATCTTCTCACAGGTGCCGGGGCTGCAGGACGCGCTGGACCGCGCCGGAATTGTTGCGTCGACGCCAGAGCAACTTGCCGCTCTGCTGCAGAACACCGCAATCCTGCAACTGCTGGGGTTTACCAATGCGTTCGTCGTGAACCTGGCGCCGTCACGCAATGACCTGAACGCCGCCGTGAGCTGGATGTCGCACAGCCAGAACCGCCGCAAGATCGACCTGAGTTATTTTGACAGCGATACCGAACTGCTGCAGGGTCACTTTATCCTGAAGACGGCGACGCTCAGCTATTCGCAGCGGTTGAAGTCGACGAATGACATTGTGGGCTCCGCCGCCATGGTGCAGACCACGAACAATGGCGTGACGTCGACGCATCCGCTGTTCAGCATTTCCATCCAGCACAGATTTTTCACGGTGCCCACGCTTCTGCTGCCGGGACGCCACGGCATGATCCAGGGGCATATCTTTCGCGATGACGATTCTGCCGGAATCTATAACGCGCAGATGCCCGCAATGGGCGGCGTGGAGGTGCGTCTGGATGAAGACCGAGTCACGCGCACCGATTCCAGCGGCTATTATGCGTTTCATCATGTGCCGTTCGGAGTGCATCGGGTGGAGGCGAAGCTGCAGAGTGACGAGCCATTTTTTTACACCACGGATTCACCCGCCACAGTGGACATGAACGCCACGGCGGATTTCGGCATTAACTTTGCCAAAGGACAAATCTTTGGCTTTCTGCTCAATGACGCCGGAACGGGCATCAACGGGATCACCGTGGAGTTGAAAGGCGAGAAATTTACGCGGCGCGTGCAGACCGGCGTGAACGGCAAGTTCGCTTTCACCGGACTTGTTCCGGGAAATTATTCGGTGGCGACGCTGCCGGATTCTTACCCTCCGGGATATGCGTTGCAAGACCTTGCGGCGCAGAGTGTCGCCGTGGAATCAGGCAAGCCCGCCAGCACGCAATTTACGGTGAAGGCGCTGCGGTCGATAGCAGGGCGAGTGCTGGTCTATGACAAAGCAACGCTGCAAACGGTCCCACTGGCCGGGGCAGTCGTCCGGCTGAAAGAACTTTCCCAGGAGACGAAGACCGGCGCGACGGGCGCATATATTTTCCGCAATCTGGCGGCGGGAACGTACACGGTTGCGATTGAAAGCGATGGCAAAGAGGTCACGCGGACGGTGGTGGTTCCGGCGGATCCGGCAAGTATTAGGGATGTGGATTTGAATGCCGGAACGAAGGATACGCCCACGCCGTGATTCAAATGCGTCTTCCTGAAATTGATTGGCAACCGGTTTCCCGCATCCAGCTTATCTGCTGGATGGCTTTCTATGGATTGCTGCTTTTCTATCTGGGGCTGCACTGGGGCCAGTTGACGCTGCTCGATAACGTCCATCTGCCGATCCATGAAGGCGGGCATCTGCTGTTTGGCTGGCTGGGAGAGACGATTGGGCTGTGGGGCGGGACGCTGCTTCAGTTGCTTGTCCCCGCGCTGCTGACAGTGAGCTTTGCCGTGCGCCGCGAACTTCCCGGGACGACGTTCTGCGCGTTTGCATTCTTTCACAGCCTTACCGGCGTCGCAACTTACATGGCGGATGCGTTGCGGCTGGAACTGCCGTTAGTGACCGTAGGCGGGGCCGGTGACGAAGTGGAGCATG
This sequence comes from Acidobacteriaceae bacterium, assembly GCA_027307045.1. Classification (GTDB taxonomy): domain Bacteria; phylum Acidobacteriota; class Terriglobia; order Terriglobales; family Acidobacteriaceae; genus Angelobacter. Next base: position 17,236 of record DAHUXR010000065.1, on the reverse strand, counting down.
ACTGGGTAAGGATTTTTTCCAGCCTGGGAGTTTTGCCGCACGCGATCCAGATCGGGAATTTCACGCGTTTGGTGGCATGGGCCGGGATGGTTGGCACGGTAGCGTGGTTGGCGTGGAGGAGTTCGCGGCAGACTGATGCGTCAACGGCAAAAGCCGCACATCTATAGTCCTCATGGCGCGGCTGAAGCTAATGCCCCCATCCGAAGCCACTTTATCGCCCGCCGTAAAACATTCGCGCTCCCGCCGTAATACACTAAAACTCAATTAAGATATTGCAAAGGCCGTCCGGCACCCGGTACAACACCGCGCCAGGATATTTTTTGATTGTTGAGTGATTGCGCATGGAAAAAGCCAAGATTGCAAAATTTGAAGAGCTCCTCAACAAGAAGCGCGAGGAGCTACGCCGCAGCCTGAGCCGCACACAGGAAGAGCACGCCGAGGCCCAGGATTTTGGGCGCGATGAGGGCGACCGCGCCACCGCGTCGCTCTCAAAAGAAATGACGTTCCGCCAAAAGGCGCAGGAACGCGGGCTGCTGCAACTGGTGGAAGCGGCCATTGGCCGGATCAACGGCGGCACATTTGGCGAGTGCCTGCATTGCGGCCAGGACATCAGCGTGAATCGCTTGACCGCCGTGCCGTGGAGCCGCTATTGCATCACCTGCCAGGAGTTGATTGTCGAGCAGGGATGAAAAGCCTTTACCACAGAAGACACAAAGGAACACAGAGGAAGATCGGGTGATCGCTCGTGATCGGGTGATCTGGTGATCGGAAGGCAACCGTTTACCGCGGATGAGCGCGGATCTGAATCCGGACGAATCGCCGGAATCGCCATTGCCAAATTGGAGAATAATCTTTCCTTCACATGCCATCGCTGCGGAAGATTGGCCAGCGCTTGAGCACCTTCTGATTTCCGTCCTTCCACATGGAATAGTCGGCCCGGAACGTCAGCCATGGATCAAGCGCTACGGTAAGGTCGGTGTTGTCCTGAAAGCGAATGGAGATGCAGGGAAAGTCGGAGTCGGTGCTCAGTTCGACTCTCTCGACTGTCCGGCCTCGGGCCTCCGGGAACTCCACCAGTCGCGAGTACCGCGATTTGTGTTGCTCCGGGATGCTGCGGACCTTGCGCGGAGGTTTGTTTGGCGATTGTCTCTTCTGCTTCTTCATAGCAGTCGCCCTTCTCGATACCGAGGATCCTCCCAAAGAGTCGAACCCCCGTTAACGCCTCAGTAACCCGTAGTTTAACTCCGTGTTAATCTAAATGCAAATTCAGCAAACTTCTGCTGTGAATTTGCTCTACGCGTTGCTCGGCAGACAGGTGGCCTATTACCGCAACAAGGCGGGCTTGACGCAAGAAGAGCTCGCCGAAGCAACGAAATATTCCGTGGACTTTATTAGTCTGGTGGAACGCGGAGTAAACGCACCTACCCTCGCGAGATTGCAAGACATAGCAGATACGATCGGCGTGGAGGTCTGGCAGCTGTTCTATCCGCAGGTGGGCGAGGTTCCGCGGAAGCCAGGCCAGAGAAAATCCCAACCCAAGCGAACACAGCGCAAGAAAAAGCGATTTTAAATTTGTGCCGCACCTACGGCGCTCTGTTTCTCTTCAATCCTTTCCCAGCGCTTGCCCCTTCAGCGCGCTAAGCGCGCCTCGGGCCGCACTGGGCTAACCTGTCGTCGCGCCTCCGGCGCTTGGACTAACGCCGTTTACATATTTTCGGTTTCCGCGAAGCGTTGCGACACCGGAGTAACGCCATTTACGTTTTCGCGCGAAGCGCGTTGTGCGCGGATCTCCACTCCGGCACGCGAAGCGCACGTCGGCGTTTTTGCAAAAGAGTTCAAGGATGTGCCGCCCACCGGGGCCCTTTTATTTATTTAACTCACGGCTTACGCGCCTCGCTAGGTCCCTGCCGGAGTTGTCAGCTTTTCGATTTCAGGGTGCCCCACCATCAATTGTTCTGATTGCGCCCGCGAAGTCCGCGCCATGCATTTATCACTGCAACACCGAAGATCATCACCAAGCCTGAAGACGCGAGGATCAAGGCTAGAATCGCAACGGTGATAAGAAGAGACTTTTTTGACCACAGATACTGCAAAACAGAAACTTTCAAGACTGATCTCCTGAGTGACGGAATAGTGGCAGATCACAGCGATTTGTTCAATCGTCCTTGCGGTTAACCGTAAAAGAAAAACTCTTGCTTTCGTTCTTTATTCGTGTTATAAAGTAGGCTGCTGGAGCGACCGAACGATCGACCTGCGAGCCCTCCAGAGCCGGCCAAAATGGCAAGCCTACATCGGCCGGCGACACCCGCGCCGCTTTATCTACTGCGACGGGATTTCCAAGAATTTTGCGAGGGCGAAGCCATGCAGGGCAAGAAGTCTTTGATTTCCAAAGAAGAGGTCCTCAGCACTCTTCAGCAGCTGGCCACGGAGCTGGGGCGTGCGCCTACGCGGGAAGAGCTGGAGCAGATGAGCGGGATTTCTCCGGCGGTGGTGAGGAAACATTTTACGAGGCATCGGTCGGCGGTGAGAGCGGCGGGGCTGGAGTCGGCGCCGACGGGGCCGCCACGGATGATCCAGAACCAGGACCTGCTGGAGGACTGGGGCCGGGTGACGCGTGAGCTGAAACGGATGCCTACACAGGCTGAATACCGGAGCGCAGGAAAATATTCATACCGGTGCGTGATTGACCGGTTCCAGCGCTGGAGGCTGACAGCGACGGCCTTTATGGACGCGGAAGCGAAGGGGGCGCTGCGCGGCGAATGGAAAGACGTGTTGGAGACCATAAGAAGCACGCCAGAGCGGCGACAGGTACGGCAGGCGCGGTGGGCGAGAAAATTCATGGCAGCGGTGCGAAGAGGCGGGCCGAATTTGCAGATGGAGCCGATGAAGCCGTTGAAGCCGGCGCTGCCGCCTCCACTGGAAGGAATGAAGTGCGTAACGACGACAATGCTCACGGTGCTGGTGGCCAGCACGGTGCTGGGAGGCGGATTTTTAAGAAGGGTGCTGCCGGACCGTCCGCTGCTGGGAGAGCCGATGCATACAGCCGACCTGACGCACGAGCCAGTGAACGAGATGGGCGTGAGCATGCTGTTTGCGATGATGGCGCGAGACCTGGGATTCATTCTTGAAGCAATACAACCGGGATTTCCTGATTGCCGGGCAAAGATGGAAGTGCTGCCAGGACGATGGCAGGACGTGAGGATTGAATTTGAGAAAGATAGCCGGTCATTCGCGGAGCATGGGCATGATCCGAAAGGATGCGACATGATTGTGTGCTGGCGCCACAATTGGAAAGCGTGTCCGAAAGAAATTATGGTGCTGGAACTGAGGAAAGCAGTGCGGATGAGGAGACAAGAATCGCCGTAATCGCCGACATCGCACGTCATCGCCGACATCGGAAGAGCAAAACCTTACCGCTGATTAACGCGGATGACACTGATCAGAACCGGATTAGTTAGGCTGAGCGAGGATGTGAAGCGTTGGATGGGGTCGACTGGGGTCGAACATTACTGTCGGCAATCGAACCAGAACGAGGAGATGGCACGAAGGGAAAAAAGCGCTAGGGAATCGCTGTGGAGCGAAGCGACAGAACGGGTAGGCTGCCTGATCTGGATCGTTCGACTCCCGGCTACGCCGCTCGCTCACGATGACAGTTTGTTGCGCGGCGATTGTTGCGCCGCGCGGCTTCAATAAAAAGCCCCTCCTGCCACGTGGGCAAGAGGGGTGCGTTTGGTTAGAGAAAGTTACAGAACTTACTGTTGCGGCGGCTTCTGGGCCGGCTGATCAGTGGTGCTGGGCTGAGTAGCGGGCTGCGTTGCCGGAGCCGATTGAGTTGCAGGCTCGCTGGCAGGAGTTGCGGTGACGCCGCTGCCGGTGGTGGGGGCTGAGCTGTTGCTGGCGTTCAGGTCAGCGAGGCCGTTCTTCAACAGGCTGATCTCAACTTTGCCACCCTTCTGGCGATGGATCTTGCCGTCTTCCGCCTGGACCGGAGCGTTGCCCATGCCGACCGTGTAGATGCGATAGACAGGAATCTCATGATTCAGGACCAGGTAACGGACGACCATCTGCGCCATTTCACGCGAGTTCTCAATGGCCGTGGTGCCGCTGCCGGGCGAGAAGCCCTGCACTTCAACAATGTAGCCCTTCTGGTTCTTCAGAGAAGTGGCCATCTGGTCAAGCGCGTCTTTTGCGTTCTTGCTGAGGGCGCCCTGTCCGGGGCGGAAGCGGATTTCAGCTTGCGTGATGGGCTGGTATTGATCGATCTTGCTGACCGTATCTTCAACCGTGGCAATGCGCGTGTGCGCCTGCTGCGCCGTCTGCTGGGCCTGATTGGCGCGATTGCCCGCGTCGAGCGCGTGCGTATCGGCTTCATTGGCCTTGCTCATCGCGTTGCGGATGCCTTCAGTAGCGCGAGCGTCCACGTCAGCGATCATCTTGGCGTTCTTGGCGGTGAGTTCGTCGAGCTCATTCACGCGGCCGCGAACGGGATCCAGCTGGCGGTTAACATATTTCTTGCGGGCAAAGGGATTCAAATGTCCCCAGAAGCCCTCTTTGCGCGTGTAGGTCAACGGATCTTTGCCGGTTGCGGTCTGATCGTTGCTCTGGGTGCTCTGGGTCTGCTGCGCCTGCGGTTGATCTGATGTGGTCTGTTGATTCTGCTGGGCGACCGCTGGAATTGCCATGGCGGCGACAAGCGATAACGACAATAGATAATTCTTCATTGGGGTAAAATCCTCCGAACCGGGGTCGTTCGAGCATCGGGGCCAACGCTTTGTGACAGGGTTTGCCAGCTCACCCCCGATTGCGCATAACGTCACGTTCTCTACTATTGCATTGCAGTTGCCAAACTCCTGATTCCAAAGCCTGCAAAGCGTCCCTTTGTTTTCAATATTTTACGGTGTACACCTTAGCCTTGGCTAGTACCCGGCTAAGGCTTACCGAGTAAATATTGCCCTCCGGGACACGGCCAAACTGCATGGTAGGAAAAACCGGCAAGCGCTTGCAGCGCGGCTTGCCGCGAAAAATAGGGTTACAATGGCACTCCTCTTCTTAGTAGTTCACTTTTTTAAGGATCATCACCATGGCCGAATTCTGTACCAATTGTGGCGCTCCGCTTTCCGGCGTTTTTTGCGGACGTTGCGGTCATCGCGCCCAATCAGCTTCTGCGCCCGCACAGCCTGCCCCTGCTCCGACTCCGCGGCCCGTCGCGGTGCCCACTCCGCAGCCCGTCGCCAGCGCCCAGCCGACAGCGCAACCAGTGCCACAGCCGCCCGCATCTTCTCAGCCGCCAATCACACGGCAATCCGTCGCACAACAACCATCTCAGCCTGCCGCGCAGCCGCCAAAATCTTCCGGCGGGGGCAAAGCCTTGCTGATCGTCGGCGGAATTGTCCTCGTAATGGTCCTCGGCGCGTTTGGCGCGGTGCTTTATGGCGTGCACTGGGTCAAGCACAAAGTATCTTCTATTACAGGCGGCGCATTTGGCGGCGGCTCGTCTGAGATCTCACAGGGCAACATGTGCAAACTGCTTTCCACCGGAGACCTGCAGCAGATGATTGGCGTCACCGTGGAGCGCAGCGCGGAAATCATGGACAACGGCGATCCCGGCTGCGCCTATTACACCAACGCTGCGGCATTCGCCGAATTGCAAAAGCTTGCCATTGCCCAGGCCAAGCGGGATTCAGAAAAAGCTTCGCAGTATCCCGACGTCAAAAATTCCAAGGGTGACAATCCGCTTGAGCTGCTGAAACACACCAAGGAAATGGAAGGCATTGTAAAAGGCTTTGGCCTGAGCGCGCCCGATCCCAGCGGCCGCGTCTTTTCCTTCAGCGTGAACCGCAACTTTGGCAGCGGCAACTGGGGACCGCTGCGTACTACGCTTTCCGTTGTCCCCGGCTTCGATGAAGTCAACGGCGTGGGCGATCATGCCATGATCGGCTCCTTTGGCCATGCGTTCTACGTGCTGAAGGGCGATAGCGTTTTTAAACTCGACACCATGTATCTGCCGGAAGCTCGCAATCGCGGATCGGAGATCGGGAACAAAATCATTTCGCATCTGTGAGCGGGCTTAAAGCCGCAAACTGCTCGCACATTATTAACGCACCCTCCATACCAGGGGCATTTTCAACATCAGTTCGGACCGGTAGCCGACGCCTGCGGGAGTGTGCAGATGCAGCCGCAGATGAGCAGACTAAGCGGCCAATCTCGACTAACCGTTTGAAGGTCTCGCCGTCCAAATACTAAGAATGATACTTAGCTAGTTAGGCATAGCTAGATAGGTCTCAGGTGAGAATGAAAAAGAACGACATCCTTCAGGGCACGTTGATGCTGTTGATTCTAAAGACGCTGGCTGCACAGAAGTGCATGCACGGCTATGCCATTACCGCCCACATCCACATTGTTTCCGATCAACTGCTGCGCGTCGAAGAGGGGTCGCTCTACCCGGCACTGCATCGCATGGAGCAGGCCGGCTGGGTACGCGCTGAATGGGGTATGACGGAGAAAAATCGAGAGGCACGCTTCTATTCGCTCACGCCTCTTGGCCGCAGACAACTGGCGCAAGAAGAAGAAAGCTGGGCCCGCTTGACGTCGGGCGTTGGCAAGGTTCTACGTTATGCGTAAATGGCTCCGCCGACTGTGCAACGCAATCTTCACGGCGCGGCTAGACCGCGAGCTGGAGCGCGAGCTGCGCTTCCATATAACGGAGCGTACTGAGGAATTACATGTCGCAGGCATGCCCGCCGAGGCCGCTGCCCGTCTTGCGCGCAACCAGTTCGGCAACTACACCGCACAAATAGAAAGGACCAGGAATATGGATATCGCCGAAAGTTTGCATGCAACATTACGAAACGTGCGGCTTTCGCTGCGCGCCCTGGCCCACTCGCCGGCATTTTCGGTCACTGTGGTACTAACGTTGGCGCTGGGGATCGGCGCCAACACCGCGGTCTTCTCGGCAATCAATTCGGTGCTGCTGCGGCCGCTTCCTTTTCCCAACAGTGACCGCATCGTCAGCATCGCGCAGATCCAGGACAAGACGCCGCAGCCCCATATTGCGCCTGTCCGGCTTGAGGATTGGAACCGTATGAGCCATGCCTTCGAGGCGATCAGCGGGTATTACACTCAAGACGATACCGAACTTTCCGGCGATCTGCCTGAGAAGCTGACGCACGCCTTCGTGGCTCCGCGGTTCCTCGAGGTGTGGGGCGTCACACCACAGCTCGGCCGTGACTTCAACGTCGATGAGGAACACTACGGCGGCCCCAACTCGCTCCTGATCAGCGATCGTTACTGGCGGCAACGCTTTGGCGGCAGCCCTGATGCCGTCGGCAAGACGCTTAGGCTGGGACAGGCTTCATTCACCATTGTCGGCGTGATGCCGGTGTCGATGGCGTTTGCTCAACGGGACGTCGACCTCTGGTCCGTCAGCCCGCCAGATTTCCCCTACGCCCGCAGCCGCGATCTAACCTGGTTCCTGGGCATGGGCCGGCTCAAGCCCGGCGTGACCGTGGCCCAGGCGCGCGCTGATCTGGCCATAGTGCAAGCGGATCTCGCCCGGCGATTTCCGAAACCGGATGCCGAGATCCGCGCTGATATCGAGCCGCTGAAAGAGCAGACGATCGGCAATGTGCGGGAGTCGCTATGGGTAGTCTTCGGGTCGGTGACACTTTTGCTGCTGATCGCCTGCGTCAATATCGCAGCTCTTCTGCTATCGCGTGCCGCAGGCCGGCAGCATGAGATTGCAGTGCGCTTCAGCCTGGGAGCGTCGCGTGCTTCCGTGGCGGCACAGTTGCTGACTGAGGTGCTTCTTTTGGCGCTGGCTGGCGGTGGCTTGGGCCTGGGGCTTGCCGCGGCCGCCACGCGCGTTTTCCGCGCGCTCGCTCGGGACCTGCCGCGTGTGGATGAGATCGCGCTTGACTGGCGCATGGTGGTCTATGCCTTGATCTGTGCGGTTGCCGCGGCACTGGCCTGCGGCCTGGTGCCGGCAATTGTAGGAACGCGCCGCAACCTGGCAGGTTTACTGGCGTCGTCAGCACGCACGCAGGTATCCGGCCGGCGACAAGCCCGGTTCGTGCTGGTAGGAGTACAGGTGGCTCTAGCCGTCACGCTGCTTGCCGGCGCGGGCTTGCTGTTGCGAAGCTTCCAGGCTTTGGGCCGGGCCGCCGCGGGCTTCGATCCCGATCACGTGCTCACCTTCCGCATCAGCGCGTCGTGGGGGGAAACCGGCAATTTGAAAGCGTCCGGACAAACAGTAAAACGTCTCCTCGCAGCCGTAGCGGCAGTGCCGGGTGTGGAATCTTCAGCCGCAACCTTCTCTGTTCCGGGAGTGCCTCTCACTTTCCCGGTGGAACTCAACGTGGTGGAAGGGCGCGCGAAAAGCGAGCCCAGGATCATCGCCGAGTCTCGAATCGGCAGCGCCGGATTCTTCGCCACGATGCATATTCCACTTGTTGCCGGCGAGATGTGCCCGGAAGAGTCCAACACCCCAGGGATGATGGTGAACCGTTCTTTCGCCAAGACCTATTTCGGCGGCGACGGCGTGATTGGCAAGCACCTCGGGCATCCCAGCAGCATTTACTTCCCCGTTGCTTTGGTGCGCGGGATCGTCGGCGATGCGCGTGAGCGCGGACTCGATCACGAGCCGGTGCCTACTATTTATTATTGCGGGCTCATCATGCAGCCCGGACTCTACTTCCTGGCCCGCACCCATGGCGACCCGATGAAGCTGGCGGAAACCATTCGCCGCAAATTGCACGAGGTCGACCCGGCACGCTCGGTGTATGACATCTCGCCGCTCAACGCGCATCTTTCTGACGCTTTCGCTGAGAACCGGCTGCGCACCGTGTTGATGACCTTCTTTGCGCTCACCGCGATTTCTCTGGCATGTATAGGTCTGTACGGCACATTAAGTTACCTGGTGAATCTCCGGCAACGCGAAGTCGGGCTGCGCCTCGCTCTGGGCGCGGTTCCCGTGCAGATCATGCGTCAGTTCCTGGGCCAGGGAATGCGCGTGTCATTGCTGGGCTGTTTGGCGGGACTCGGGCTGGCTGCCGCATTCACTCGGCTCCTTGCCACAATGCTGTTCGGGGTGTCGCCATGGGATGTGATCACCATGACCGGAGTAATCGCGCTGGTGATCGCGGTTTCCACAGCGGCGTCTCTGCTGCCGGCTGCGCGCGCGGCAAAGATCGAGCCAATGCGAGTGCTGCGAGACGAGTAGCGTAATACTTCCTCCCCATGCGGATCTCGGCTCTGCAGCCAAAACTGTAGGCCACTTTAAGCGGACCGAGCGAGTATTCTCTTGAGATGTGTTTTCCAGTTGGCTGAACCCGCCGAGCCTGCCTGCCTCTTAAACCTTTGCCACTGCCTGAGCGTTGCCCAGCCCAGTCACCGGATAGACGCGCGGCGCGTCTGTCGGTATTGCCAGATTCACGGCCTTCGTGTAATTGTCCGGGCCGATCAGGGCATGGTTGCCGGCTACGTTGCCTGACTGGTTCAGGAATGACCACTCCTGGCCTACATCGCCGTACTGCCAGTGAAAAATCTGGCTCGGAGGCAGCATTGGAATCAGGTCAGCCAGATTTACCACGCGATAGCTTTGCGGGACCCAGAAGTTGTAAGCATCCACAAATGCCGGATCGCCTACGCGAGGCCCGGCGTAGTTGTACATCTGGACCGTCGGCAAAGACGAAAGAAGCCGCAGCGCCGGTGAAGCCAGCACGGCCAGCGCGCCGCCCAGGCTGTGGCCGGTTACAAGGCACGGTAGCGCGGGATTGAACTGTTTGGCCGCCGCCAGAATCTGGTCCGCCAGCATGGCAAAGAAGATAAGGAAACCCAGGTGGACCTTGGCGAACTGAAACTTCCCATCGTTGTACCAGATCAGCGGCACCGGGACCTGCGGAATCGTGGCATCCAGTGTCCACTCAAAATCAGATTGCGTCCCGCGCAGCGCGATGACGTTGTATGTCGATGATGTGAGCGCAAAGCCAAAATAAACGTCTTGCAGGCTGGGAAAAAGTGCGTGAACGCTTGCGCGAACTTCCGCGCTGCTCCGTATGTTCTGCCATACCAGCGGGGCCAGCGGCCCTGCCTGGGCGGACAAACTCAACAGCTTGAGCTTTGACAGGTCGATCTCCGGCGCCGTGAAGGACGCGATCTGCTTGTATCCGGCAGGCGCCTTGATGTTCCCATTGTTGCCCGGCGGAGGGCCGTTCTGGTACTGGACGTATGTAAGCTCGCACGCTTGCACCAGCAGATTGGAAAGGTTCGGGTCGTAACTGGAGAGAGGCATGGTTTGAATCCTCCAATGAGTGAGTTTGCGGGAATGCTCCAGCCACAGCTTTGAAGCAATTGGAATGCGGTAAAGAACTTGCAGCTTGGATGCGTGCCTGTATTGTAGTCCCATCTGCTGATCGCCGGCGCGGCGGGCCCACAATCTTACAAAACAGGAAATGTTCGCGTTACCAACACCGTAACACTCTCTCGGCTGCCATCCCGAACCGCCGAGGCGAACCTTGGCGAGCAGGCGTGTGAGGGAACTGCTCCGCTCCTGCTGGGCGGAAGCCACAAGTGCATTTGAGTGCCAACTCTCCTGACAATAGAGACTGGCTTCCGGTTTTCTTTTGGCATCTCCCCGGACGAGAAGAGATTCCGCCGCTTCAGTTTCTCAAGTTGATGTCTCCCGCCATTACGTGGACATGCAGCCGGTACTTGCCCGGGCCTTTCCACTTGAATGACCGGAACAATCCTCCCCTGGCTTCCTTAAAAGTAGGCGCGTTCACGTCACCGGCGGTCACGGATGCGTCCACATCGCCCCAATCACTGGAGCTGCCCACGGAGATATTCAGGTTCCCCGCGTTTAGCTCAATATCTTTATCGCCCTTGATTTCCGCCATTTCCAGGTTTCCCGCGGTCAGCCGGATTCGCACATCAGCCAGCGCCGGCACTTCAATGATCGCGTGAAAATTATCATGCGGCGTATTCTCCACGCGCACGTCTGCCGACTTGCCGTTAGTTGTGAGTTTCACCTGCACGCCCTTGCTGCTGGCGTCATTCCAGCGCACGTGTAGGCGATTGTCCGAGCTTGCGCGGATATGATAATCGCCCGATTCCAGCGTCATCTCGATTTTCCCGCCGGAAACAAAATCTTTCTCCGCCGGACTGCCCGCGCTCTGCGCTCCAAGATTCATCGTCGGCATGAACAGCGCCGCCAGGACCACAGCCGCCGTGATCGCCGTTTTCATCATCCTGCCCTCCTCTGTGCACACTTCCACTCGTCTTCTGATACGCAGTGGGGAAGCGTCCGGTTCCAGCGTTTTTACCGGCAATAAATAGAGCGGCTCCGCATCGCTGGTACATCACGGTGACCTGAGCAAACGGCATCACTCCGTTTCCTCCTTTCCTCCGTGTTTCAAAGGTTTCTTTCGCCGATTCCCTATACCCCAATCCGCTTCTTGGGCCCGCAAAAACGCTTGTGCTGATCGAAGATATAACTGTCGGTCATTCCCGCAACATAATCGCAAACAATCCTGTGCAGCGGCTCGATCCGCGACTTCTCCTGATAGCTGGCCGGCAGTAGCCGCGGAAACTTCATAAAGAACGCGAACATTTCTGCTATCACTTTTTCCGCCTGCTGCTTGTCACGCTGTTGCGCCGGACTGTAATAAACGTTCTGGTAAAGAAATTCTTTGATCTGCCTGCGCTCTTCGTCTACTCGCGGACTGAACGCAATCAGCCGCTGCGGATGTCGCCGCACAGCCTCTCCCGACTCCACTCCCGCCTCGCCAATCAGCTTGCGGCTGTTCGCGATCAAGTCACTCACCAGCCGGTCCAGCACGCGCTTGAGCGTCTCATTAAATAGCAGCTTCTCCGCCGTCGCGGGATAGCGCTGTTCGACTTCGGCATGCAGCCGCGCAAACAGCGGCACATTCTCGCGCACCTGTTCGCGCGTGAGGATCTTGGCTTCCACGCCGTCATCCAGATCTGCGGTTGAGTAGGCAATCTCATCGGTAAAGTCGATCAGCTGCGCTTCCAGCGGCGGTCGCTGGTCCAGCAAGTACTCCGCCAGCTCAGGAAAATCTTTGGCGTCATAATCGCGCGAGTGCTTCACGATTCCCTCGCGCACCTCAAACGTCAGGTTGAGCCCGGGAAATTCCGCATAGCGATGCTCAAATTGTTCCACGGTGCGCAGCGCGTGCAGATTGTGGTCAAACCGGTCGCCATGTTCCTGCATGGCGGCGTTCAACACTCGCTCGCCCGCATGGCCAAACGGCGGATGCCCCACGTCATGCACCAGGGCCAGCGCTTCCACCAGATCTTCATTCAGCTGCAGTTCGGCGGCAATGGTGCGTGAGATCTGCGCCACTTCAATCGTATGCGTGAGCCGGTTGCGAAAATGGTCAGAGCGGCGGCCGGTAAAAACCTGCGTCTTATTCTCCAGCCGTCGGAAAGCCCGCGAATGCACCACGCGGTCGCGGTCGCGCTGGAAGACGTTGCGGTACGCATGGGCTTCTTCCGGATAGCGCCGTCCACGGCTCTCTTCCGCTCGCAACGCGTATGGGGCAGGCATGCAAAGAGTGTAACGCAGGCGCGTATCCGGAAATGGGAATCACATTGAATCACAGACAGCTCAAACGACCTCAGCAACATCAGGTTCCCCTGCCCCCGATGGCCATCACCACCGCTGTACTTCCATCTTGAAAGTCTGGTTGTTGCCGCCAAAAAGGGCGGGCGCTGCCTTCTTTTTCCGGTGGTCTTCGCAAAAAGCGTGTAACGCCGCCGCGTGGGGTTGGGGCGTTTAGCGCTTACTAAACAAGCAGGGCAAGCAGCCACGGAATTGAAAACTTATGGGACGCGATGCTCAGGCGGCTTGCTTTTTGCGTTGCCGCGGACGCTCCGCAAGACGACGCAATTTTTTGTCGGCATAATCGGCAAGCCGGAACAAGATTATCCCGGCGAAAAGTATGGCCAGCCATCCCATGCCGAGAATAATCCAGAGCACCATAATCTATAAGATTCACTCCGGTGTTGTTGGGTTGGTCTTTAACGGGCGTTCCACCGAGAATCAGTCCCCTTGTGCACTTCGCCGCCTTTCATGACGAAATCAATCTTCTGCAGTATGCCGATGTCCGCCACCGGATCGCCCTTGACCGCGACTAAATCGGCATATTTCCCCACGGCAATGCTGCCAACATCATTCTGCATGCCCAGCAATTCCGCGGCGCTCGTGGTGGCGGCGCGGATGGCCTGAATCGGAGTCATGCCGTACTTCACCATGTAAGGAAATTCCACCGCCGGATCAATGCCCCAGTCAAAACCGCCGACGTCCGTGCCAAAAGCAATCTTCACGCCTGCGCTCAGCGCGCGATGGAAAGTATCTTCATGGATCTTGATCATCTCCAGCCAGACTTTTGCTCCGGCGGCGGCGCGGCCCTGGGCAACATATTCGCCGACATAAATTGTTGGGACGTAAAAGATGCCTTTTTGCGCCATGGTTTTCAGGTCGGCTTCAGCAATGTAGTTTCCGTGTTCGATTGAATCCACTCCGGCTTCAACTGAGTTGTGCACGCCATTGAGCGCCATGGCGTGCGAAGCTACTTTGTGGTGCTGGCGATGCGCTTCATCCACGATGGCGCGCAGTTCGTCGAGCGTAAAAGTTGGTATGTCATCCAGCACTCCGTCCGGACGCACAAAATAACTGCGGTCGGAATATACCTTGATCCAGTCTGCGCCATAGCTGATCTGCTCACGCACCGCTTTGCGGCCATTTTCGGGGCCGTCCACTACCTGCACTCCGTGCGGCACGGTAATTTCCGGCGAATATCCTGTGAGCGGATAAGCGCCGGTAACGTCCATGGCGCGGGTGGCGACTTTCATCCTTGGGCCGGGAATGATTCCATTGTTGATCGCATTTTTTAAGTCGACGTCGGCATAACCTGCGCCTTCCGTCTCCAGGTCGCGGATGGTGGTAAAGCCGTAATCCAGCGCGCGACGCACGGAGCGTGTCCCCAGAATCGCGCGGTAGGCCGTGGATTGCTTCAACAACTGCTCATCGTAGTCGGCCGCGGTAATATCGCCCTGCAACAATGTATGCGTGTGCGTATCAATCAATCCCGGCAGGCAGGTATGGTCAGAGAGATCAATCACCTGGCCGCCCGCCGGGGCCTGCGCATTTTCCTGCACCTGCTGAATGCGCTCACCCTGGATCGTGATCAGCACATTGCGCTGCACCTTGCCGCTTTCCGGTTGCAGCAGCGCTCCGCAGCGGACATAACGGCTCACCATGGCCGCTACATTCTTGATGGGAGCTTTCTGGCTTTGTTCCTGCCCGATGGCGGCTGGAACCAGACATAAGCTGACTGCGAGAACCGCAAGCGCCTTGATTGACAAACCTCTCATTCATATCCTCCAGGGAAGCTGATAATCCTAACAGGTACGCGGGCGCGCCTGTTTGTTTCCCTTTTAAGCCAAGGCAGGGCCATTGTGCTGCTTCCGGATCCGAGGCTGGGCCCAAAAATATTTTTCAGAAAAAGTGTCCCGGAGGGTGGCAAAAAACACACCAGTAAGGAAAGGGACAACTGGCCGGAATCTCCACCGTGGATAGAGGTGATTGAGCTGAGCAAGGTCGTGAGGGGGCTGTGAAGATCTTCACCGCGGAGGCGCGGAGAAAACCTTTGAAACACGGAGGAAAGGAGGGAGCGGAAGAGTAGAGCTTCGTGATCGCGCGACATTGCCGTCATCGCGCGTGATCGGGAAACCAAAGCTCAACGCGGAGGCGCGGAAAAAAGCTTTGAAAACACGGAGGAAGGAGGAAGGTAAGGAGGTAAAAGTAACCGCTTCCCCGTGGAATGTTCCGTCATTCAGCAACGAAAATCGGCCAGCGCAGAAACACGATTATGTTGTAACGGTATTACAAACGCCCTCACTAACCACTGTATCCAATCCCTAAATTAGCTGCCAAGTTACTCCGCAATGATTTGGCAGGGGCCCCGGGGCCCCGCGGAAATTTGTGCGTGTATCAGTGAGGATAGAATGAGAAAGAAATGCACGATTCGCCACTTGTTTATCAATCTGGTTTTGCTCGCTGGCTTTCTGGGGGAGACCAGAACCATGCGTGCGATTCCAGTCCAGTCACAACTCGCTCCGGTAACCAGGCAAGACTCGCCAAAAGCGATTCCGGGGCAATACATAGTCGTATTCAAGACGGAGGCTTCTCGCTTCAACGTCCAGGCCGGGACAGCGAGCCAGCAGCTGCTGGCGGCCCAGGAGATTGTCAGGAAGTTCGACGGCACCATCAGGTTTACTTACACAGCAGCCCTGGTCGGGTTCAGCGCTAAGTTGCCGCCGGCGGCTTTGGAAGCGCTTCGTGCCCAGCCCGGCGTCGCTTATATCGAAGCCGACCAGAAGATGACGTTTGACACGATCCAGGTGAATCCTCCCACCGGCCTGGACCGTATCGATCGGCGGCTTCTGCCGTTGAACAACAGCTACACATACAGCGAAACCGGAACGGGAGTGAATGCTTACATCATTGACAGCGGAATCTGGACTCCGCATACGGAGTTCGGCGGGCGCGCAACTTCGGACTTTTCGGTGGTGGCTAGCCTTACAGATTGCCTGGGTCACGGTACGCACGTGGCAGGAACGGTCGGGGGAACAACCTTCGGCGTGGCAAAAAATGTGGCCCTTCACTCGGTGCGGGTAGGCGATAACACATGCACTCCGACGACGGCCAACGTTATTGCCGGAGTGAATTTTGTGATCATGAACCGGGTGCTTCCCGCGGCGGCGAATATCAGCATCGGGGGGCCAGTTTCAGCGGCGGAAGATACTGCGGTCAGCAACTTGATCGCGGCGGGAGTAACTGTTGCAGTGTCGGCGGGGAACGCCGGCGGGAATGCATGCAGCCAATCGCCGGCCGATGTAGCGGCGGCGATCACCGTGGGCGCCATAGACCCGACCAATGACACAGAAGCGGGGTTCTCGAACTTCGGCACGTGCGTTGACTTATTCGCTCCGGGCGTCAACATCGTCTCATCGATGCCGGACGGCCTTCCGGCGCTCTGCCCGGTAGTTTCAGCGACGCCAGGCTCGCAGAGTATGAGTTGCTCCGGCACGTCCATGGCAACTCCACACGTAACTGGAGTAGCGGCACGGTTCCTGGAGACGCATCCGGGTGCAACCCCGGCGCAAGTGTGGGCGGCCATCCACGCGGCCGACGATATCTTTGGCGCCACGCCGGGATGGCCGGGCATCACTGGTCTGGGCGCGGGTTCACCCAATGAGATTCTGCACTATGGCTCGTTGAACGACGGGCTGAACGATGGTGATCCGCATCTGACCACGGTCGACGGAAGACGCTATGACTTCCAGGGCGCGGGTGAGTTTGTGACACTGCGCGACGCTGATGGCCTGGAAATCCAGACGCGGCAGTCGCCCATACCAACCACATTTTTTCCCGGCCCGGGCGTTGATGGATTGGCCACTTGTGTGAGTCTCAATACCGCGGTAGCGGCGCGGGTGGGTAAACACCGGGTCACTTATGAGCCCAACCTCAACGGGCAGCCCGATCCCAGCGGTATGCAGCTTCGGGTGGACGGTGTCCTGAAGACGCTCGGTCCGGCGGGGCTCGATCTTGGAGGAGGCGGCCGCATCGCCAAAACCTCTTCTACAGGCGGTGTGGAGATTGATTTTCCGGACGAAACCGCCTTGCTCGTGACTCCGGGCTGGTGGAGCACCGTTGGCACATGGTTTCTCAATGTGGATGTACACCACACTCCAGCCCTGGACGGGATCATGGGCGCCATACCGGCCAACAGTTGGTTGCCGGCGCTTCCGGATGGCTCGTCAATGGGACCGATGCCCGGCCCGCTGCATGACCACTACCTCGAACTCTACGGAAAGTTCGCCAACGCCTGGCGGGTGACGGACAAAACCAGCCTGTTTGACTATGCACCGGGCACTTCGACCGATACATTCACCATCAAGGAATGGCCATTGGAAAAACCGCCCTGTGTTCTGCCGAAAATGAAACCTGTGGAACCGGCCAGCGCGGTTGTAGCGGAACGGGCGTGCCGGATCATTACGGACCAGAATCTGCACCAGAACTGCGTCTTCGACGTAATGGTTACTGGGAACATTGGCTTTGCCAAGATCTACGAAGCCACCCAGTCCAAATTGCCGCCGAAGCCAAAACCGTGTGACACCGCTCCAAAGGTCCCGCCGGGGCCGCAGAAAACGA
>DAHUXR010000064.1 GCA_027307045.1 Acidobacteriaceae bacterium | reverse complement strand
AGCCGGACCGGATCGAACACGGGGCCGTGGCGCTGCCCTGCGGCAGCTCGCCGTGGTTCTCGATCACCATCAGCGCGGCCGCGGCACCGTGCGGCGCCAACTCGACGCCGCGTACCGCGACGAGTGAGCCCGGTTTGGCGCGGTAGATCGGATTCGTGAAGCGCAGCTGTGGATGCGGCTTGTGGCGTGGCCCGTCGTGGCGATGGCCGCCGTCGAGCTTGTCCTCGAAGCGGTCCAGCCATCTCTCAAACCAGTCGACTAGTTCCTCGGCGCGCTCGACGCCGGCGAGCAGCGCCGCCTTCACGTGGTCGGCGAGGCCCGGATGATAGATGGTCTCGAGGCCGGCCAGCGACTGCTCGAGCAGCGCCTGCGTCGTCAGCTCACTGAAGCGCAACCACATCTGCAGCTGCGGCGGCAGCGGCCTCAGATCGAACACTAGATCGGCGGTGCGCTTCTCAAGGCCTGGCCGCGTGAAACTCGATGTACTCGCGCATCTTCCGCGTCCAGCGCCACGGCGGCGGGGGCGGCAGCGGTCCGGCCGGCAAAGGCGTAGAATGACCGCCATTGTCCTTATATGTCATTGATTCAATGAAACGTATATCGCGGAAGGGCGTAAACAACTGGTCAGTTTTGTAAGTCCACTTTGCTGACTCTGGATCAGCATATCGGGGTTCGAATCCCTGGGGGGCAGCCAAATATCCTCTTCACTTTACAGCTTGCGGGTGATCTGACAGTCCTTCCTCGACTTCCCTGCTCTGCGTGTGCGTCCGTGACCGTCACTATCATGGGAGTGGTGTCGAGAGTGTCGATCCAGGCAACATTTTCCCCGGGAATCAAGTGATCGTAAACATCGATTGTCACCTGGATGCTGCTGTGGCCCATCTGCTTCTGAACGTAGGCGGGAGAGATGCCGGCCTGAATCAGCAGAGAGCCGAAGGTTTGGCGCAGATCGTGAAAGCGGAATTTCCGAAGCCCAGCTTGCTTCGCACGGAGGTATCAGCCGCCCGGATAGAAAAGACATAGCACCCGTGTGCTCCTTTAGGACGGAGGTATTGGCACCCGGATGAACAGGACCTTAGCACCCGTGTACTGTTGTTGGCCGCCGCAGTCTGCACAATACTCAGTGATGTCGGAAACGACTGTCTATGAGCTGCGTGGGAGTACAGAGATGAAAAATAGAGCGCATTTATCGGTTGTGAGTGCTCTGGTGCTGGCGTTATCGTTTGTGGCTCTCTCGGGATTGCATGCTGCGCCACTGCAGGGAAACAAGATCGCCGAACGGACTGACAGCAAGAAGACGGAACAGAAAAGCGCCGCTGCCACTCCTGACCAGCGGCAGATGAGAGACCTGGACGAACAGGTTCAACAGACCAAATCAGACGTCCTCAGCATTTCGGCGGAGCTGAACCAACTGGAAGAAAAACTGCTGTACCCGTCAGGGACGCAGGTCGCCATCTTCGTCGCATTGGCCAAAGGAGACGAGCTGCGCCTCGATGCCGTGCGGCTCCAGATCGACGGTCAGCTGGTTGCGCATTACATCTATAGCGCCAAGGAACTCGAGGCACTGCGCAAAGGTGGCGTTCAACGGATCTACGTCGGCAATGTGGCCACGGGAGACCACAAGCTCAACGTGCTTGTTGACGGCAAGCTTAAAAGCGGCTCGGACTTCAACCGCACAGAGCACTTCACGTTCCATAAGGAAGTTAAGCCAAAGCTGGTGGAGCTGACAGTGGCCGGACCGGACGCCGGCAGCACCCCGATCACGCTTGGAGAGTTGTAATTGATGCGAGTGACTCGCCGCATAATTGAACTCGGCCTCGTCCTGTGTTTGGTTGTCAGTCCCTCCTTTGCTGGGGACCAGAGGCCGGCTGGGCAAGAAAAGCCGTCTGGAAAGGAGAAGCCGTCTGCGAACCAAAAGGACGATTTCTTTTTCGACGAAGCGTTCTATCACGCCTACCAGGGCCAGTATTTCGAAGCAATCCAGCGGCTCGACACCGAACTCGAACAGTACCATCGGCTGGACGATCCCAAGCTCGATACTCTTCACTACAACATCGGCGAGGCCGAATTCTCGGTTGGCGATTTCGAGCTCGACTACCGCATGCACTACAAAGCTGGGCGTGCCATTAAGAGGGTGCTTGAGGGCGCCGTGGATGAAGCCGTACGAAACGAAGCCGCTTTCAGGCTCGCCCGCATTCACTTCCAGAAGGACCAGCTCGACGATGCACTGCAAGCTCTGGGACGGATCCAGGGCACCGTGCCCGCAAAGATAAAAAACGATGTCGAGTTTCTGCGGGCGAACATCTATATGGCAACAGACAAGCCGAACGAGGCCATCGAAGTCCTCAATCACCTGCAGAACGATCCGAGCCTCGCCGGGTTTGTCGCTTACAACCTCGGAATCGCTCAATTGCAGGCCGGTAAACAACAAGAGGCGGTGGAGCAACTGAACAAGGCAGGACAGCTTCCAGCAAATGATCCCGCCGGGCTCGCGATCCGCGACAAGTCCAACCTGGTGCTTGGCTCCCTCCTCTTCGAATCGGGCAACTTTGAGCGGGCAAAACAGGCACTCGATCGCGTCCGGCTCGATGGACCATTCTCAAACGAAGCTCTGCTGCGGGCCGGCTGGGCCGACACCTCGTCCAAACAGTTTGACCGTGCGCTGGTTCCCTGGAATATTTTGGCTGATCGTGAGCCGACCGATGTCGCGGTCCAGGAAGCCCTGCTTGCCGTGCCGCACACGTATGCGGACCTGAAGCTATACGGTCGCGCCGCGCTCACCTATGGTCGCGCGCTCGAGCTGTACAGTGGCCAACTCGAAAGAATAGACGCATCGATCAATAGCATCAAGGAAGGGCGGTTTCTCAAGGCCCTGATCCGCGAGGAGAGCCGGGAAGACCAAACCTGGGTCATCCGCTTGCGCGGCCTTCCCGGTGCGCCGGAAACGTACTACCTGATGGCGCTCATGGCGTCTCACGACTTCCAGACCGCGTTGCACAACTACCTCGATCTCGAGGACCTGCGGTCGAAGCTCATGGGCTATCAAACCAGCCTGGAGGCCTTCGACGATATCATCCGGCTGCGCAAACAGAACTACGAGCCGCTGCTGCCGGAGATCGACGCCAAGTTTCGGGAGCTGGATTCGCGGATGCGCGTGCGACTCCAGCAGCGCAAGCAATTCGACGAGCGCTTGCACGCCATGCTGACCGCGCCGCGGCCGGATTTTCTGGCAACCACGGATGAGCGGACCGCCAGCGAGCGCATCGCACTCATTGAAAAACAGCTCGGCCAGTCAGACAGTCCAGAATCACTCGCGCTTCAGCGCCGCTTGGCCCGTCTGCGCGGTGTACTCACGTGGCGCGTGGAAACCGAGTATCCCCAGCGGCTCACCGCGGCATTTGAGCACCTTAACGACTTGAATACCCAGGTCGACGCTCTCAATCAGCAGCACGAGGCATTCGTCAGGACGAGGCAGGCGGCGACGCACAGTTACGTTGGATACGACGCCGAGATTGCACAGCTCCGTAAACGCGTTGGCGGCGCGTTAAAGAATGTCGATCTCTTGATGGCGCGGCAGGGAGAGATGATTGAGAACGTCGCCATTAACCAGCTTGAGGCCCGCCGGGAACGCCTGGTGGCCCAGCAGATCCAGGCTCGATTCGGCGTCGCCGACAGCTACGATCGAGCTTCGCGCGCCCAGTCTGGCGCAGGAGGACGCTGATGCTTCGCCGCGCCATTCCGATCGTGGTTGTGTCGGCTTTCCTCGGCGGCTGCACCGCGCATCACAAACCGGCCAACACGCAGGGGACGCTGGCGGACCTGCAAAAGGTGGCTCCGGACGTGAAGGACGCAGATACCAAGGAAAGCGTCGATCAAGCCATGCAGCAGTACCGGAAATTTCTCGAGGAATCACCGGAGACCCCGATGACGCCCGAGGCAATTCGTCGTCTCGCGGACCTGGAACTGGAGAAGGAATACGGCATACACAACGGCGAAGGCAAGCCCAAGCCGATGCCGGCTCCCGAGTCCGCTAAGGCTCCTGCCAATAAACCGACTGGAACGCCGAATAAGGCTGGCGCGGTTGCGAAAGCGGGCCGTGGGGAATCCGATCAGGAATTTGAGCGGCGCACAACTGCGGAGAGCAAGATCCCGGCAAGCAGCAATAGTGCCGCTACGCCGACGGAAGTACCAGGCGCTGACGCTGCTCCCAAAGGGCCTCTTGAAGCAATCGCTCTCTACAAGAAGCTGCTCAAAGAGTACCCACAATATAAGGATAGCGACCAGGTCCTCTACCAGATGGCGCGAGCGTATGACGAACTCGGTCGCACTGAGGAGGCCATGGAAACCATGGAACTCGCAATCCGCGCGAATCCCAATTCCGTGCACTTCGACGAAGTGCAGTTCCGGCGGGCTGAGTACTTCTTCACGCGCAGAAAATTCCGGGACGCTGAGAATGCCTATTCAGCGATCACAAACCTGGGCGCGCGTTCCCCGTACTATGAACTCGCTCTTTATAAGCTCGGCTGGACGTTCTACAAGCAGGACCTATACGAAGAAGCCGTGCAAAATTACATGGCGCTGCTCGATTACAAGGTGTCGACCGGCTACAACTTCGATGAGAAGCATGAGAAAGAGGACGAACGCCGCGTCGCCGATACCTTTCGAGCCGTCAGCCTGAGCTTCATGAATCTCGGCGGGCCGGAGGCGGTCCAGCAGTACTTCACCAGCACCAAGAGCCGATCCTATGAAGACCGCGTTTACAGCAATCTTGGCGAGTACTACCTGGCGAAACTGCGCTACGATGACGCGGCAAAGACATACAACGCTTTCATAACGCTCCATCCTTTCCACCCTGCTGCCCCACGTTTCAGCATGCGCGTGGTGGAAACGTTCACCAAGGGCGGATTCCCCAAGCTCGTGCTGGAATCGAAACGGGACTTTGCGTCCAAATATGGACTGCAGGCGGAATACTGGAAGCACAACAAACCGGAAGAATTACCGGAAGCGATCGCTTATTTAAAGGCGGACTTGAAGGACCTTGCGACGCATTACCACGCTGAGTATCAGAGCTCGCAGGAAGCGAACGAGAAGCTTACGAATTATCACGAGGCTCTCCGTTGGTACGGCGACTATCTCAACTCCTTCCCGAAGGACGCGGAGTCGCCGGCAATCAACTACCGGATGGCTGACCTTCTCTTTGAGAACAAGGATTTCGGCGATGCGGCCAAACAATACGAGCGCACTGCCTACGGATACCCGGCAAATGCTCAATCGGCAGCCGCGGGTTACGCCGCAGTTTACGCATATCGCGAACAACTGAAGGTCGTAGCCAAGGAAAATCTGGAGGCCGTCAAGCACGATACCGTCGCAAGCTCGATCAAATTCGCCGACACGTTCCCGACCCACGCACAGGCCGCGGCGGTCCTGGGAGCGGCCGCCGATGACCAATATGAGATGAAGGATTTTCGCGCCGCCGTGGGCTCTGCTCAACGTGTGATCGATAAATATCCGGGCGCGGAGATGCCCATCAGACGCTCCGCATGGATTGTGGTTGCGCACGGTTCGTTCGAACTCGCCGAGTACCCGCAGGCAGAAAAAGCTTACACGCAGGTGCTGGCGGTCACGCCGGAGAGCGATGCGTCGCATGCCAAGTTCGTTGACAACCTGGCAGCTTCCATCTACAAGCAGGGTGAGATTGCAAGAGACGCGAAAGACTATCGTGCCGCCGCGGATCATTTCCTGAGAATTCGCACAGCAGCACCTACTTCCACAATCCGCGCGACGGCCGAGTACGACGCAGGCGGCGCGCTGATTGAGCTGAAGGACTGGAAGGCCGCCGCGGGTGTGCTTGAAGCTTTTCGCAGCACCTACCCCAAGCACAAAATGGCGGGCGAGGCCACCAGACTGATCGCACGCGCCTATCGGGAGAGCGGCGAGTTGTCGCACGCCGCTGGGGAGTACGAGCGGCTGGCATCGGAATCGACAGATGAGGCAGTGCGCAGGGAGTCGCTGCTCGTGGCAGGCGATCTCTATCAGCAGTCCAATGCAAATGACAAAGCGCTGAATGCTTACCAACACTACGTCACAGATTTTCCGAAGCCGCTCGAAGCAGCCGTCGAGACCCATTTCAAGATGGCTGAGATACACAAAGGAGCGCACGACGACTCTCTTTACCAGAAGGAGCTGGCGGAAATCGTACGCATTGACGGCGCTGCCGGAGGTGAAAGGACTGGCCGTACCCGCACGCTCGCGGGCCGCTCAGCGCTGGTTCTGGCGGAGCAGCTCTATCAGGCTTGCGTGGCCGTAAAGCTGCGGCAACCGTTCGAAACCAGCCTGAAGGAAAAACGGCAGCGCATGGACGCCACCATCAAGGCGATGAGTGGGCTGGTGGATTATCAAATCGCCGACGTGACGGCAGCCGCCACGTTTTACATGGCCGAGACCTATTTCGATTTCAGTCGCGCACTGAAGGAATCAGAGCGCCCCGCCGATATGAAGGGTGCGAATCTGGAAAAGTTTGAGGCGGACCTGGATGAGGCAGCGTATCCGTTCGAGGACAAAGCTATCAAGGTGCACGAGAAGAACATGGAATCACTGCACGCCGGCGTCTTCAACACATGGACTGAGAAGAGTCTCAGCAGGCTCGCCGAGATGGTGCCGGGCCGCTACGCGAAAAACGAGACGAGCAGCGGCTTCATCGGAGCCATTGACCGTTATGTGTACCAATCGCCGTTAGCGCAGGCCGCGATCCAGGCAGCGGCAGCGAGCAATGCCGGCACAACGCCAACCAACGGCGGTACAGCGTCGACCAATGGCAGCACGGCACCAAACAACACCAGCACAACGCCAAGCAATACCAGCACAACGCCGAGCAATACGGACCAGACAACGCAACCGGCACCGGGAGCCGGAACAACGCCGAGCAAGCCGGACGCAACACACCCGGCGCCGATGGCGGCGAACCAAGGAGCGGTGAAACATGCCAATCCGCAATAAGACCCGATCACTAAAAGCGATTTGCTGCGCGATACCGTGGCTGGCCCTACTCTTCTTTCTAGGCTGCGTACCGGATGCTGAACGCGCGGTGACCGCCAAGTCGGCCAAGACGAATCTGCCACCGCCGCCACCACCGCCGGCCGCGCTTCCGGACTTCACGCGGGATACAAATGGCGTAACGATAACGCAGCAGGCACCCATCCCGGACGAGGTGCGCGCCGAATACGACGAAGCGTTGCGCATGCTCGAAGCGACGCAATACGATCGCGCTATCGCCTTGCTGGTCAAGGTGACCGAACAGTCCCCCACAACAGCGGCAGCGCACATCAACCTTGGCATTGCATACGCCCGCACCGGCGACCTGGACCACGCCGAAGCTAGCCTGAGCAAGGCGCTGGAATTGAATCCACACCACCTCGCCGCCTACAACGAGCTCGGCCTGGTGCAACGGCGCAAGGGAGAGTTTGCGAAGGCGCGCGCCAGTTATGAGGCGGCGCTGGCGCAGTTCCCTGACTTCCACTATGCGCACAGGAACCTGGCCATTTTATGCGATCTATATCTCGGCGATTACGCGTGCGCGCTGGAGCATTACCAGGCATACAGCCGGCTCGTTCCGGATGACACTGAGGTCCTGAAATGGATTGCCGACCTTCGAAAACGCACGAGCAAAAAGGAGAAATCATGAAGGGATATCTGCCGCTTGTGTTGCTGGTGGCGACGAGTGTCGCCGCCCAGACCGACAAAACGCCGGATAAAAAGACGGGGACCGACCCCGCCGCCGCTGCCGCAAAGAAGCACGTAAAGACAGAGGCAGTGAAGGCACGGAAAGCAGCGCCGGCAAAAACGAAACCAGCTGAGACAGGAACTGCAGAGGCGCAGGCAGAGGCGAAAAAGCAACCGGGACAGGCTGAAGTGGCGCAGGCAAAGACGGAAGCAGGACCGGAGGAAGAGGCCCAGGCACAAATCGAGCAAGACCCGAAGTTGACTTCCGTCCCGGGAGGAAAGGCGCTGGGCATGTCCATTCTGGGCAATCAGGAAGCGCCCACGTCGCTGGTCATCGTGCCATGGAAGAGCTCGGAAGTCGGCCGCGCGACCGGCATCTCGCCGATGCTCGACGACTCCAGGCAGCCCGTAGACAAGGAAGTTTTCATGCGGGAGCTGCGCTATTACGAGATACGGTCGGAAAAGAAGCCGTGAGCCGTTTGCTCTTCGCTGAAGTGGATTTTTGGAAACAATCGAGAAGCTCCTTGCAAGAAGCTGTGCGGATACACACCTCGCATGTGCGGGTGATAATTCTTCATGTGGGTTCCATTCATGGGGCCCATCCTTATCCGCCGATCTGCCCATGAGACCTCTTAAATAAATTCTTAGTTGCCTGTTCCCGCCCGCCATGTCCCATCAGCTCTTCCTTCTGAACGTCGATCAGAAATGAAAAGTTCTGCGCCGGTCATTCCCTGTCTGACAATGATTATGTCTCCACACCAGGTGGCCATGTCTTAGTGAACAGTGCCCAGCCTGCCATGTCCCAGCGCTCTTGATAGAAAGTTACCTTTGGGCATTGCAGATTCGCAAACACCAGCTCATCCATTGCCCAGCTGGACGAAGCTAGAGATACCCATTGGAACCTTCCCGCTTACTTGACGGAGGTATTGGCACCCGCCGAGAGAACACCTTAGAACCCGTGTACTGTTGTTGCCGCGAGCAGTCTGCTCAATACTCTTCCGAAGTCAGAGAGTTCCGCCCAGGAACTGCGTAGGGTATTTGGGAGATGAAATATGCGGTGCATGCATTCGTTTGTATTCGCTCCGGTTCTGGCAGAGCCGCTGCTCGTCTCACAGCTTGGCAACGCCTTCGTCACCTCTGGATGCTCGACGAGTTGAGGCGACCAATTAACAAGAAGTATTCATGCGGATGCTGAGTTATTACGAAATCAGGTCGCAAACGGAGCGTCGCAGTGGCGCGCCGACCAAAATGAATGCGGCGCAGTCTACGGTTGCGGCGCATAGGAGAATGCAATGACCTTTACGGAACTGCTGAGAAACGTCGGCCTATTCGGCGCCGGCGTGATGTGTTGCCTTGCCTTGCTGTCCATCTTTTCGGTGGCAGTGATGGTTGACAAGTACCGCCGCTTCCGCGCGGCCGCTAGCGAGACGCAGACGTTCAAGCCCTTGCTGGCGAAGTTCACCCACGGGGGAGAGGTCCAGGAACTGATCGACGCCGCGCAACAGCATCAGAAGTCCCACGTGGCGCAGGTGGTCTCGGCAGGCATTCTCGAGTACGACGGCGTACGCGAGGCCGGAGGGGACCAGTCCGCTTCGCTCGACCAAGTCACCAGCGCACTCAGAGACTCCATGTCGGAGACGCTGGTCCAATTGAAAGCGGGTCTCGGGTTCCTGGCGACGATCGGCTCCACGGCCCCGTTCGTCGGACTCTTCGGTACCGTGGCTGGAATCATCAACGCTTTTCGCAACATTGCAGCCACAGGGTCTGGTGGTATGTCTGTAGTTTCGGGCGGCATCGCCGAAGCGCTGGTCACGACGGCGCTGGGCATCTTCGTCGCGATCCCGGCCGTCGCCGCGTTCAACTACTTCACGGGCAAGATTGAAAATTTCCACATCGAGATGAATCGGGCTTCAACCCAGCTCGTGAACCGACTCTTCAAGGCGCCGCAGATCGATCGCGTCGCCAAGGTGTCTGTGGGTTCGGAGGACAACGACTATGCGGCTCGGTGAAGGCGCCAAAATGCAGGCGTCCATCAACGTCACGCCGCTCGTCGACGTGGTGCTGGTGCTGCTGATCATTTTCATGGTGATGGCGCCGCAGATGCGAAAAGGGCCGGAGGTCCGCTTGCCAAAAACGGAGAAGCCGACTCAACAGGGCGACGAGAGAGGCCGGATTCTGGTCTCAATCGATGAGGCCGGCGGGCTGTGGGTTAACGATAAGCAGGTCGCAGCCGAGCAGTTTGGCGATGCGCTCCGCACTGCAGTAGCCGCCGAAACGGATCCCAAGGTCGTGATCCGGGGCGACGCAAAGCTCAACTTCCGCCAAGTCCGAGAGGCCATGCAGGCGGTGGAGCAGGCCGGCTTCCGGGGCGTGGGATTGATTGCCAAGGGCCGCAACACAGGGACGCAAGGAGAGTAAGTTATGGAGTTCAACAGAGGCAGCTCCGGATCTGATCTGCAGTCCGAGATTAACATCACGCCGCTGGTCGACGTAGTGCTCGTGCTGCTGATCATCTTTATGGTCGTGGTTCCATTACTGATGCAGGGCTATGACGTCAACATTCCTAAGACTTCGAACAATGCCACGCCCGCGCAATCGCAGGAATCACGGCTGATCCTGATCATCTCCGCCACGACCTGCAGCATCCTCAAGCCCTCGGCAGGCGAGGGTCTTCCGACGGATTGTCGCGTGATACTTGGCGATCAAAAGATCGCTGCAACTGAATTACCCGCGCGCGTGGGAGACATCCTGGGCAGCCGCCCCCCGGAAAAGCGCGTCCTGTTTCTGGCTGCGGATGACCGTTTGAACTACGAGGGCGTTCTGCGCATCCTCGATCTCGCGAAATCGGGCGTCGAGGATTTGAAGGTCGAGTTTATTACGAGCAATTGAGGTGGCTGCTTTGGACACAACCATGGAAATAGGCAGGTTCAGAGAATCCGGGGGGCCGTCCGCCCGCAGCATGATGGAGAGCATTGTTGTCCATACCATCTTGCTGGCCTTGCTGATGCTGGTGGGGGCATCATTCCTGGCTCGCAGCGGCGCTCGCACGAAAAAAGACATCGACATCGTCTTCTATCGTCCAGCGGCGGTCCCAGTCCCGCCGTCCGCGGTCCCGCCTCCTCCGCCAAAAGGGGCAGACGGGACAGCAAAGGCCAGGGCTTCAGAAGCTCCAAAAGGGCCAGGGAAACCTGACCTCCCTGCAGGTCCGGCAAAGGGCTTTTCCGCGGATGCAACGCCGCCTGAGCCAAACATAGGTAGGGCCGGAATTCTGGCATTTAAAGAACAGTTCGCAAGCCTGGCGCAGGACCAGAACGCGCCGCGTCTCGGAAGCGATGCACGTTATGCTGCCGCCGACGAAGTGGGCCAGGCATCATCACACGCTTTGTTGACGACCAATACGCCGGGATCAAGTGGTGGTATCGATGCCGGCTCGCTGAGCCGCAGTGTGGGTGGTGGGGGCGGCAGAGGCGGTGGCGGTGGCGGCATGGGCGGACCCGGTCTGCAGGTGGCCCGCGCGAAAAGTTCAATCGCGGGGATCGGCGGCGGCGACGGCCGACCCAAGGCCCACAGTGGTCCGGGGGCTTCCCGCACCGATGAAGAAATACAGATTGTGTTCGATCGTTACAAGTCGGCTTTCTACCGGGATTACAACCGGACACTGCGCATCAATCCGACATTGCAAGGCAAGATGGTGCTGCGCCTGACGATTGAACCGGACGGCTCCGTGTCAATGTGCCAACTGCAATCGACTGACATGGATGCGCCGGATCTCGTTACTCAGGTAGTGAACCGCGTCAAGACGATCAATTTCGGCCCGAAGGATGGCGTACAAGCCGTGACGATCTCGTACCCGATTGATTTCCTGCCGGCGACGTGAAGCCGGCGGACGAAGCCCGAAGAGCACGATGGCAAGGAGGTTTAGAGAAGTTGCAAGTCTGATCAGTTTGACCCTCGACGCAATTTTGATAAAGGCAAAACCATCGAAAGATGGCGACGCAAAGTCAACCGGTCTAACGGGCCACAAGCCCCAGGACGGCGGGACCGCCGAAATTCAGTCCACAGCGTGGCTGCCTCGGTCCCGAAAATCAATTAGTGAGTGGAGCGAGGGCATAGATGAAATTCCCCAAGACAAACAACGCGAAGCAGCGCGGCAGCTGGATCGCAATCCTGCTCGACAAACTCCGCCACAAGCCCCACTTTTACTTACTGGTTTTCAGCATAGTCGTTCTGACGATGGGATCGAGCTCTGCGTTTGCCCAGACGCAGACGTGCGCCATTATCACCGCCGGCGATGCCGGTGGGGGACTGGGTGTTAGTCCCACCTATCTCGCTAATCAAGACGGACGCGCCAATGAAGGTTGCACCATTTTGATCACGCTCAACGCTGACGGGTCAATCACAACAACTTTTCCCAATCCTTCCCCGTCTTACGATCAAGGCCTTGACGACAACTTGATTGGTGTCGTGAATAACACCAATAAAGTCGTCACCGCCGTGCAGCTCACCAGCGCAACAGTCCCTATTTTTGGTCTTGAGGACGATGGAGTTTGTGGCCTTCCGGGATGGACTTTCAGCGCTCTTGGGCCGAACCCCAATTGCGCAATCGCAACGGATCCGCACCTTTATGGTCCCGCGGGAATTAATTACACAATATTCAACGCGAACAGTGGGATCGTCAATTTCGGCAACGGCGGGATTGCACCTGGAGGTAACGCGTTTTTCAGCCTTGAGGGTGGAAGCCTCACCAAGATCGTCGCCGTGGTGATCCCAGGACTGGCAATTACCAAGCAAGTCAACGTCGTGGGTGGCGGCCCTGCGCTGCCGGGCGCGCAGCTTGACTATCTGGTGCACGTGACCAATCCCACGAACAATCCCCCGAACTTCCAGGCCTCTACGGTCGTAATCACTGACGATATCAGCAGCGCGGGTGCAGGCCGTCTCACGCTCGTGAACCCGGCGCCGACGATGAATGGTGCCACGACCGGTGTCACTGTAGTCGGGTCGCTAATAACAGCAGACTTTTCCACGTCCAACGGCCCGTTGCAGCCCGGGCAGTCCGTTGATTTACGCTTCCGGGCGCAGATTGCTGCGGCAGTTCCCACCGGCACAACTCTCACCAACACTGCATTGGTAACATGGAACACCCCAACAGAAACCGCCAGCGCCAGCGTTTCGGTCGTTATCGGAGGAGTGCCCGGCGCCGCCACTTTGAACGGCACCGCATGGCTCGATGCCAACTTGAACAAGGTACCCGATACCGGTGAGCCCCGTCTGCAGGGATGGACCGTCGGTTTGTTTCGTAACGGGGTGCAGGTGCAATCGGTTCTCACCGATGTCAACGGCGTTTATCGCTTTAGCAACGTGTCGCCGACCGATCTGACTCCAGACCATTACGAGATACGTTTCACCGCGCCCGGCGCGGGGCCGAATACCGCCAAGCTCGGGAAAGCCGACTCAGCCTTTACCAACAGTCTGCAGCAAATCACCAACATCCTGGTGCCCGCCGGGAGCAATCTCCAGAATCTGAATCTGCCGATCGCGCCGAATGGCGTAGTTTACAACTCATTGACGCGCACTCCGCTTGCGGGTGTGACAGTGAACATGCTAAGGGCGGGCTCGCCATTGCCTACAGCTTGCTTCGACGACCCGGCCCAACAAGGCCAGATTACCCAGGCGAGCGGCTATTATCGCTTCGACCTCAACTTCACGGATCCTGCCTGCTCCAGCGGCGGCAGCTACCTCATCAAGGTAAGCGCGCCAGCGTCGAACTTCGTGGCCGGTGAGTCGCAGGTCATCCCCGCGACTTCCGGCGCAGCGACCGCTGCGTTCTCTGTACCTGGCTGTCCGGGTAGTGTGCAGGATGCGCTTCCTGCCATCCCGTTCTGCGAAGCACAGCAGTCGGAGTTCGCGCCGCCATTATCCGTTCCCCCGCGCAGCGCCGGGACTGCGTACTACCTGAATCTCACTTTGGATAACACGGCCGTGCCCGGCTCAAATCAGATCCACAACAATCACATTCCGATCGACCCGCAGCTCGCGGGAGCATTTTCGATCACGAAGACGACTCCGTTGCTCAACGTCACACGCGGGCAGCTGGTCCCGTACACCATCACGGTCGGCAATGTGCTGGGCGCATCCTTGCAGGGCGTGCAGATTGTGGATCGCTATCCAGCGGGCTTCCGCTACGTTCCAGGATCCGCGCGCCTGGATGGTGTGCCTACAGAGCCCACGGTGGCCGCCGGCCAGCTCGTGTGGAATGGTGTCAACTTCGGCAGCTCAGATCATCGCACGATCATGGTGTTGCTCGCAGTCGGCGCCGGCGTTGGCGAAGGCGAGTTCGTCAACCGCGCGCAGGTCATGCAAGGCGTGACGGGCCAGCCCCTGTCCGGTGAGGCGACGGCAACGGTTCGTGTCGTCCCGGATCAAACGTTCGACTGCACTGACGTCTTTGGCAAGGTCTTCGATGACGTGAATCGAAACGGCTTCCAGGATCCCGGCGAGAAAGGCCTGCCGGGAGTACGGGTGGTGACGGCACAAGGCCTGACAGCAAAGACAGATCAGTACGGGCGATTCCACATCACCTGCGCGATTGTGCCGAACGATATTCGCGGCAGCAATTTCGTGCTGAAGCTCGACGACCGGACCCTTCCCAGCGGCTTCCGGATGTCCACTGATCTGGTGCAGATCAAGCGCGCCACAGCCGGCAAGGCCCTGAAATTTGATTTCGGCGCATCAATCTATCGCGTTGTGGCTATTGATCTGTCGGATGCGGCGTTCGAGCCGGGCAAGACGGAAATACGCACCCAGTGGAAGCCGCGCGTCGATGTGCTCCTTGGCGAATTGCGCAAATCGCCGTCGGTGCTGCGCCTGTCCTATGTCGCCGATACCGAGGATGCGTCACTCGTCGAAAGGCGCATGCAAGCCTTGAAGCGGCAAGTGACGGAAGCATGGGATACGGAAAAAGACACCTATGTACTGACCATTGAGCCTGAAGTCTTCTGGCGGCGCGGCGCCCCGCCAAAACGATCCGACCTGCGTGTGCCGGAGGGTAGGTGAACGTATGAGTATACAACGCCATCTACTGCTGATTGTCGGATTCCTAATTGCGGCGGCTCCGGTGGGCGTTGGCCAGGTCAACACGGCCAAGCCGGGCGAAGCGGTCGAGCGGCATCTGTCGAGCGACCTGGCAATGAAGGAATGGGCGCATGACTCGAATCGGACCGATGACGTCAAGCGCGTCAAGGTCTGCCGCGTGGAGAACGTCTGCAAGATGCGATACAAGGAAGGCCAGACGCCGCGGACGCGCGTCAAAAACCTCGTCATGCCACTGCGCTACCAAGACGAGAACGTTTCAATTTCCGACGCTTTTACCAAACAGGTGCAGCAGGCGCTCAATAACTTGCGGGACAAGCAGGGCGTGAAGATCCGGTTCATCGGCTACACGGACGATGCGCCGCTGACCGGCCGCGATGAAAGCCTTTACGGGAACCAAGTGGCGTTGTCAAAGGCAAGGGCGCAACGAGTCGCATTGACGATGCAAAAAAATCTGGGATTGCCTGCTTCGGCGATCGAGAGCGACGGTCGCGGAGCTTCCCACCCGCTTGCTTCCAACGCAACCGTGCAGGGACGGACGATCAATCGTCGCATTGAGGTGGAATTCTGGTACGACGATCCGCTTCAGGAGTTGCCGGATGGCCCGCAGCTCTGCCCAGATGACACCGAGGAAACGGTAACCAGGGTTTACGATCCCGCCTGGGGCAGCATCCCGGATATCAAGCTTGAGAATGGTCAGTTCATAATTCCGCCGGACTACGCGGCGAATCTTCATCGCGCACTTACAGAAATCGCGGATCGCACCAACGCGCGGCTGCGGTTTATTGGTTACACCAAGAACGAGGTACTCGACCGCCGTACCGCGTCCGTATATGACGACGACATCGGCCTTTCCGCGGCGCGGGCTCGCCACGCGATGGATTTGCTCATGCATGATCCGCAATTGTCAGGCGCCCAGTCCGAACATGAGGGGCGCGGCTACGTCCAGTCAGATGATGTCGTGAATCTTGGCTTCATTCAAGGCGAAGAGTCGTTCGTGCGGGTGCAGGTGGTGTACGACGAACGGTTGCCGTTGGACAACTACGAGGGCGTGGACGTTACCCATCTAACCAAGGAGCTTAGCCCGAAGACCCCGTACGAGCTGAACGTGATGCACATCACCGTCGATGGAAAGCCGATCGATGACCTGGACCGCAGCTCGTCTGACGTCCAGCGCTGCACTGACGTCGCGCTCGACAACGCCAATATCCAATTCCACATGGACAATCTCGAGTCGCGGCGGCGGCTCGCCGTTGCGGCGGAGCCAGTTGCCTTGGTTGTGAAGGAACCAGTCAGCGAACTTGATCCACCGGTCATGCATTTCCGGATGTACAGCAACTATGCGGCCTTCCTCAAGCGCGCTGAAATCCGGATATTCGAGCAGCAGTCATTGCAAACCGAGCCGCTCGCAATCATCCCGGTCGATGACACGGGTCTTGCGGAATGGCAGCCGGCGGGGAAAATTCTCGCGGGCCCGGCACGCGAACTCAAGTATCTGCTTCGCGCATACGACGCAAAGGGCAATTTCGATGAAACGGATTCGCGGCCGCTGTGGCTATACCATGAGTCATCGCCTGGAAAATTCGCGAAATCCGACGAGCCGTCAACGCAGGCGCTGCTGGCAGGCTATGGCGAGAACGATCTGGCACGCCAGCAGATTCCGCTCGGCAGCGGCTCGGTGAAAGTGCAGGGCAGCGGCATACCGGCAGGCCATAAGGTTTGGGTAGCCGGCCGCGAGGTCCCCGTTGACCCGAAGGGCAACTTCGTTGCGGAGGAAGTTCTTCCCAACGGCACACAAACCGTCGAAGTCGAGGTCCTCGACGACGCCGGCAACGGCTCGGTATATCTCCGCGATCTGGAGTTCAAGCGTAGGGACATGTTCTTCGTCGGTATTGCCGATATGACCATATCGAAGAACAGTGTTTCGGCGGCGGAAAAACTACAGCAGGGTGACAATGCTGCGCAGCCCGTCGATTCCTCGCTGGATGGCCGGCTGGCCTTTTACTTGAATGGCAAGATGAGCCAGAGCTGGCATTTGACGGCCAGCGCGGATACACGCGAAGGCCCGGTCAAAGACCTCTTCAGCAACTTCCTGGATAAGCAACCCGATTCGTTATTCCGACGCATCAATCCCGAGTATTATTACCCATCGTTCGGCGACGACAGTGTGGTGGAAGAAACTGCGCCGACTCTGGGCAAGTTCTTCGTCAAAGCGAGCCACGGCCAGGATTATGGGATGTGGGGCAACTTCAAGGTTGCTTACGTGGACAACGACCTGGCTCACGTGGATCGCGGCCTGTACGGAGCCGATGCGCACTTCGGATCCGGACTCACCAGCTTCGGCGAGCGACGGATCACGGCGGACGGTTTCGCCGCCCAGCCGGGAACGTTGGCGAGCTATGAGCAATTTCTTGGAACCGGTGGATCGCTCTACTTCCTGCACCACCAGGATATCCTGACAGGCTCCGAGAGCGTGCGTATTGAAGTCCGCGACAAGGCATCGAACATCGTCACAGGGGTAGTGAACCTGCGGCCCAACGTGGACTACGACATTGATTACATCCAGGGCCGTCTACTGCTTTCCGAGCCGCTTTCGGCGAGCGCTAACGACAACCTTCTGGTGCGTACCAGCGGCTTGAGCGGTGACCAGTCCTTTCTCGTGGTGCGTTATGAGTACACGCCAGGGTTGGACAACCTGGGCCAGGTCGCCGTCGGCGGTCAGGGCAGCTACTGGTTAAACAATTACATGAAGCTTGGCTTCACAGCCGACTCAAACGAGGGAGACGGCGCCAGCAGCCTCGGCGCTGCAGACATGACGTTGCGGAAAAGTGCCAACTCCTGGTTGAAGCTGCAGGCAGGCCGCACCACGGGTCTCCTCTCCCCGTCGCTGCAATCTAATGATGGTGGATTCGGATTCCAGGGCCCTGACGACACATCCTTCACCAACTCAAAAGCTGGGGCCTATCGCGCTGACGTGAGCGTCGGGCTCAGTGACTTCATTAAGGGGCACGACGGTCGTTTCCAGTTCTACACGCAGAGACTCGATGCCGGTTACTCTGCGCCGGGACAGATGACGATCAAGGACACCCAGCAGTACGGCGGCATGTTCAAAATGCCGGTGTCCAGCCGCCTGACCCTGATCGCCAAGGCCGATCAGAGGACTGAAGACCAGGGGCTCGACACGCGGGCGATGGAATTGGATCTGACCTATAGAGTGACCAATCGATGGAGCTTCAGCGCTGGCGTGCGCGACGATATGCGTAAGGACAATTCGCCGATTGTGCCACTAACTCAGGAGCAGGGCGAGCGCACGGACACGGTCGCGCAGATAAAATACAGCCCGAGTGACACCTGGAGCGCTTACGTCTTCGGCCAGGACACGGTCGCGGTAAGCGACGGCCGTCCAGACAACAGTCGCGTCGGCGTGGGCGGATCCTATCGCTTGACGAAACGCTTCCGAGTGGATGGCGAGGCGTCTGACGGAGACCTTGGTCCCGGCGGAAAGATCGGCACCAGCTTTCTCTATTCCGAGCGGACCAGTCTTTACCTGAACTATTCGCTGGAAAACGAGCGGACGGACAACGATCAACTGGTCCACAGCGGCAGCTGGGGCAATCTGGTCTCAGGCGTCAAGACGCGGCTCTCCGATAGCTCCAGCGTCTACCTCGAGGAGCGTTACCAGACTGCCGCGTCGCAGAGCGGACTTACGCACGCCACCGGAATCAACCTCGTGACCAAAGAGCGCTGGACGTTCGGCGGCAGCGGCGAGTTCGGCAACCTGTTCGACTCCCAGACCGGCGCCGAAATCAAACGCAAGGCAGCCGGAATCCACATGGGTTACGGCGTGGCTAAGATACAGTTCTCAAGCGCCATCGAGTTTCGCCGCGACGATGCGGAACAGCCCGACCTGACTCATACCGTGCAGACTGTGTTGCTTCTGCGTAACAACTTCAAATACCAGTTGACACCCAGCTGGCGCCTGCTCGGCAAACTGGATCACTCGATCAGTAATAGCTCACTTGGCGATTTTTATGCGGGCGGCTATACCGAGGGCGTGGTCGGCTACGCATACCGGCCTGTGCGGAATGACCGGCTGAACGCCTTGGTCAAGTACACGTACTTCTATAACGTCCCGACGACCGATCAGCTGGGATTCCAGAACACCGCGACCGAGTTCCTTCAGAAAAGTCACATCGCGGCGCTCGATCTTACCTACGACCTCACAGCCAACTGGTCCGTGGGCGGAAAATACGCGTACCGGCTGGGTGAGGCAAGCCTCGACCGCGTGCAGCCGACTTTCTTCGACAATACCGCGCAGCTCTCCGTCTTGCGGCTGGACTGGCGGTTCCTCAAACAATGGGACGGACTGGCCGAGGTGCGACAGCTTGGCCTTCCGGATATCAATCAACGCCGCCGCGGCGTCTTGACCGCGATCTACCATCACATCAGCAAGGACCTGAAGGCCGGCGTCGGCTACAACTTCACCGGCTTCTCCGACGAACTGACTGACCTGAACTACAACCACAGAGGCATATTCGTTAATCTGATCGGGACCAAGTGACGGCGATCATGCATGCGCGTAAAAGCTTCGACAAGGATGAAATCGAAGCGCTTGCGGACACATGGCTTGTCGAATGCGGGGACAAGGAGCTGCCCGAAAGAAGCGGTTAAGTCACATGGCCCCGTGAGACATCACTCGAGTATGTCCATGCTCAGTAGCGTGCTCTGGAGCGAGCAAAGGCGTTGATCGAAGCCCGAGCAATCGGAGATCATGAAGGCACTCGAACCCGGCTTACCTTGAAGACGGGGCGACGTCAGAAAAAGCTTCAAGGCACTGTCGCATTTTTGCCTCAGTCCAGTGGAGTTTCCCCCTGCAGAGAGAAGTTCCATTTCGACACTTGGCGGCCACCGGTAAATTGGAACCTGATAAATGTCTTGAGTCTGAACCGATTAGGGATGCAATTCTCGCCAAGCCCATTATATAAAGTAGAAAAGTGATAACGTATGCTCCTCAATTCAGAGGAGAACCGCTAGTCTTGTGATCGATCCAATTTTCCTGCTTTGAGGCTGCTCAGCAGGGGTATACTTTAAGTCTGATATTTTCATAGTGAGCCAGCCTATGGACCTCAAGCCTGTAGCCCTGATCAGTATGCCCTCGCAATCGGCCGGGATCCCTTCCATCCAATTGGCGCTGCTGAAACCCACGCTGGAGAAAGCCGGCATTCCTGTCCAGGCGTTCTCGCTCTTTATGTATCTGGGAAACCATATCGGATGGCCGCTCAGTGAAACTCTGGCCGAGGTATGGCCCAGCCTGGTGGGCGAGTGGGTATGGTCCAAGGCGGCTTTCGGCGAGGAAGCCAATCCCGAGGTTGAAGAATACTTTCTCGCGCATCGCGAGACATTCGCGGCCATGTGCAAAGCCGCGGGCTGCACACTGGAAGATCTGCGGCGGCTTCGTAATGAGGGAGCACAAGCGTTTATCGATTTCTGCGTGGACAGCACCGATTGGGGGCGGTTTGGGCTGATCGGGTTTACGGTCGTCTACCAGCAATTGCTTTCCAGCCTGGCGCTGGCGCGCGCTCTCAAGAAAAAATATCCGCAAGTTCCCATCATCATGGGCGGCGGGGCCATGGAAGATGACATTGCCGGCGAGATCATGAAAGGGTGTCCCCAGATTGATTATGTTCACTGCGGCGATGCCGATGTGGGGTTCCCTGAGATGGTCCACCATCTTTACGCGGGCAAAAGCATGGAAGGCCGCCTGGGAATCATGTGGCGCGATCCACAGAACCAGGTACGCTACGCCGGACGCGCCCCGAATTTCCATGCAATGAACGAAACTCCGATTCCCGATTTTGACGAGTTCTATTATGCGCGGCGGGCGAGCGGATACGAATCCTATGGCCGGGCCCGGGCGGTGCAACTGCCGTTTGAAACTTCACGGGGCTGCTGGTGGGGGGAAAAGAACCACTGCACGTTCTGCGGGCTGAACCGCTCGGGCATGGAATTCAGGGCCAAGAGCGTTGATAACGTGGTGGAGCAACTGGAAGCGCTCTCTAGCCGTTACAGCTGCTTTGACTTCTTTGCCATTGATAACATCATGGCCCCGGAATACACGGAAAAGCTTTTTAGTCGGCTGGCGGCCGCCAACAGTGACATCTCCATGCACTATGAGATCCGGCCTAACTTTTCCCGGACGCAACTGGCGCGCATGCGGCGCGGCGGACTGCACTCCGTATTACCGGGCGTTGAGAGCTTCTCTACCAACATTCTCAAGAGCATGAGGAAGTTCACCTCTGGAATGCGGAACATCGAACTGGTGAAATGGTGCACCTACTACCGCATTAACGTGACCTACAA
Organism: Acidobacteriaceae bacterium; assembly: GCA_027307045.1. Taxonomy (GTDB): domain Bacteria; phylum Acidobacteriota; class Terriglobia; order Terriglobales; family Acidobacteriaceae; genus Angelobacter. Next base: position 4,998 of record DAHUXR010000064.1, on the reverse strand, counting down.
CATCCTGTGCCGTTTTGCGGGTGAGACCGAGTCAGACTACCGTACGCAATGTGAAGTCATGGCTAAAATTCCTCACCTTCAGCCTCCTTATGCGGCCGTCATGGCGCGAGCCGACCGCGGTTCCCCCATGTTTACCGATCCGGCCTCGCAATCGATTTCCAGGCTTATACCGTTCAAGTGCTATCAATACATCTTTCCGCGAGGTAAATTCGATCTGCCCCGCATCTCCTATTTCTTTGACCAGGAGATGACCAATATCGCGGGCGAGCCGTCCTACGCGGCCACCTTTGATGCGGTGGACAATTGGCGCGCGAAATGGAACCAGCCCAACAGGCCTTACCTGAAGTATCGCAAAGCATGGTCCACGATCTTTATTTTTGACGGCCGCCACGAGCAGGCGCGGACCCACCGGTATCACGATCAGGAAGCGGCCCTCTACGAGTATTGCTCGGATGCTCGCACTCCCAAAGACATCAGTTCTAATTTCGGATCCGACTCATGGGTTGATGCCGCGCTGAGAGACTTCGTGGAAAAGGACCTGATGCTGTTTCTGGATGGCCGTTATCTCAGTCTGGCGCTGCCTGAAAACCGCAACTTCGAACGGGAAGCCGGTCCAGGCGCCAGGATGGCGGTAACCGCGGCGCAACCATCTCAGTTTGCGTGAGTCCGCTACGGATATAACTAAAATCAAGCTCGCACGGCGGCAGGGCCGCAAGCAAAACAAATTCACCGCGAAGACGCGTGCGCTCGGAATTTCTGAATAGCAGAATACAGCAACTTTGCAAGCGGATTAAACAGCAACAGCGGCGCTCAACCCGACTGCCGCCTGCTGTGGCGGCATCTCTATGCTGGCGCTCTCGAGCGGCAAAACAGCCAGGCTCAAATACAAATTTCCTTCCTGAAGCATCAGGTCGCGGGCCACAAAATCCGCGAGTATTTTGCGAACTTCTTCAACGGTAACCGATCCTTCAGGCTGGCAGGCAGCGACAGATTCAAACACGGCAGAATCTGAATGGACACCATCAGCCGCCAGATAGACATCCTTCGCCAGCCCCTCATAACAATAATCAGCAGGCGCATAACCAGCGCGACGCTCGTAAATGATGAGTGATGACGGAGTCACGCGTGCATTGAGGCTGCTATGGTCATGGACGCGCTGCCATTCAGCCGTTGCTTCCCAGGTGGTCTTGATGGCGTCCAGCGTTTCCGGCGTCGTTGGCGGATCACAGTCCTGGTAATAAGCGAGTCGGAGAAGTGAATCTTCCGGAAATGGATAACAGAGGCGGTATCCATGGTAGCTCCTGATATTCACGATGCCGTATTTCTCCGGCCACTTGAACATGGGGCTGAAACGGTCGAGCCGAAAACGTGTCATGACTGTGGGTGGCGGCAAATGGGTGACGGCCCTGATCCAGCGTGTAATCTGGTGGTAGTCGTCGGCGGTTTCACCGGGAAAGCCACAAAGAATATTCCACATGACCTCAAAGCCTATCTCCTCTGACCAGCGGAGAAGCTGCACGTTCTGAATTCCCTTCACGCCCTTTTCCATCAGCGTAAGGACGTGAGTATTCAGGCTCTCAATGCCCGGCACGAAGCGGGTGCTGCCGACTTTCCACAACGACAGCAAATGGTTTTTCTTCAGATTCGATTTTGTCTCGTAGAAGAGTTGAATTTTGAAACCGTCGGCCGCCAGGCGCGGGAAAAGCTCAGTGAAATAGCGGATATCGACGATGTTGTCTGTATTGAAAATCTCCGGGCTGCGGTAGGTTTCCAGCAGGTACTTGATCTCCTGGTAGGCGCGGTCGGGCGTCTTGCTGCGATAGGTCATGCCCATGCCATTCAGCCCGCAAAAAGTGCAGTGGTGTTTTTGTCCCCACCAGCAGCCGCGCGAAGTTTCCATCGTGGTCTCCGGAACAACCATACTCACGGCGGTGGAGGCATTCAGGGCCTGGTAGTAGTCGCGGTGGTCGGGATAAGGCAGATCGTTAAGATTCTCTACGAACGTCTGGGGCGCCGAACTGGTTACGGTTTCACCATTCACCCGGAAGGTTACACCACCCAGGTCCTGCAGCGATTCGCCGGAGCGGATGCGGCGCACCAGCTGGGGAAACACATAATCTGCTTCTCCTGAGCACACCACGTCAATGAAAGGAAAGCGGCGATGCAGTTCCACTCCCATTTCAGATTCGAAGTTGGCGCCGCCGAACACCGTGATGATTTCAGGCGCGCGGCGTTTGATCTCCTGGGCCATGGCCAGGGAGGCCATATTCTGCTCAAAGCTGGAGGTGAACCCGACAATGTCATACTGGCTGAAGTCAATCTGGTCGGCGCACTCCTGAATAAAAGCCGGAGTCAGATTGCGCGCATGCTCCAGCTGGCGCAAGTAATCCTCAGGATATGGAAGCACATAGTCGGCGATGCCGGCCCTGAAATCCGCGAACGGGCGCGCATCTTCACCATAGAGCGCCGGGGTAAAGATAAATTCTCCCACCAGCAGATGCGCGGGCGACCTTTCGGCAATGCGAACATAGAAAGGCACGCCGATAATATCGGCGAACCGGAAACTGAAGTAGCGAATATCGCAACTCATTCCCAGGCGGGCCATGCCGGCCTTCAGCAGGGCGACGCCCAGATGCGGGCGGGGCAGCGTCAGGAACGGCATCACGAGTAGCAGCACGCGTTTTTCAGCCATTAAAAACCTCACTCCACTTTCCGATGAGCACGCCTGCCGGCATTCCTCAGCAGCTTACCCGGGAAACAGCCACGGTGGAAGCAGTCTCCGGCCGGTGCGGCGGCATAATTTCAATCGACTCCTCAAGCGGCAGCAGCGCCAAGCTCAGATACAAATTGTCTTCCTGAAGCATCAGGTCACGTTCCACGAAGCCGCGCAGTACTTTATGAATGTCCTCCAGCGTGAATGACTGATCAGGAAACTGGGACGCGGCAAATTCCAGCAGAAAGGTATCGGAGTGAACTCCATCGGCAGCCAGATAGATTGCGCGCGCCAGACCGGTGTAGCGATAATCGGCAGCGGGAAATCCCTCCCGCCGATCGTGCAGGACCAGCGCGGAGGGAGTCACCTCGGCTGCCAGACTGCTGCTGGAGTGAATATTCTTCCACTCATCCACTGAGCGCCACATGGTGTGAATTTCAGCCATGGTTTCCGGCAGTATCGGCGGGTCACAATCCAGGTAGAAGGTGAGACGCTGCAGTGACTCCTCAGGAAACGGATAGCACAGGCGGTGCGCCTGCGAGCTGCGGATATTGGTGATGCCATACTTCACCGGGTCCTTGAACATGGGGCTGAAACGGTCGAGCCGGAAACGCGTGACAAACACCGGAGGCTGCAGGTGAGCGACAGCGCGAATCCAGCGTATGATCTGCTGATAATCTTCCGGCTGCTCGCCCGGGAAACCGCAAATAATGTTCCAGGAGACGTTAAAGTCCATCTCTCTTGCCCAGCGCAGCAGTTGTACGTTCTGGATGCCCTTAACGCCCTTGTCCATGAGCGTAAGCACATGCGAGTTCAAGCTTTCGATCCCCGGCTGGAACTCCCTGCTGCCCACTTTCTTGAAGGTCAGCAACTGGCTCTTCTTCAGGTTTGACTTGGTCTCATAGAAGAGCTGCATTTTGACGCCATCGGCAGCAATACGCGGAAACAGCTCATTGAAATAGCGCAAGTCCACAATATTGTCCGTATTGAAAATGTCATAACTGCCGTAGGTAGCCAGCAAATGCTTAATTTCGCTATAAGCACGGTCCGGCGATTTGCTCCGAAATGTCATGCTCAGGCCATTCAAGCCGCAGAACGTGCAATGGTGCTTCTGGCCCCACCAGCAGCCGCGAGAGGTTTCCATGGTCATTTCAGGGACAACCACGGAAGACGCTGTGGAGGTCTGGAACGCGCGGAAATAATCATCGTGATCGGGATAAGGCAGATCGTTGAGGTTGCTCACAAATGTTTGCGGCGTGGAACTGGTCACGCTGCCGCCCTCATGGCGGCAGGTAAGGCCACCGAGGTCGAGCAGCGTTTCTCCAGCGCGTATCCGGCGAACCACTTCAGGAAATACTAGGTCAGCCTCGCCCGAGCAAACCACGTCAATAAAAGGAAAATGGCGGTGTAGTTCGACTCCCATCTCGGCTTCGAAGTTAGAACCTCCGAATACCGTGGTGATCGAGGGTGAACGACGCTTCAACTCCTGGGCCAGGGCCAGCGACGCCATATTCTGCTGGAAGGTGGAGGTAAAGCCGACAATGTCATATTGATTGAGATCGATCTGATTGGCGCATTCCTGAATAAAGATGGGGCCCAGATTACGGCACCTCTCCAACTGACGCAGAAAATCGTCAGGATACGGTCTTACGTAGTCCGCCACACTGAGTTTAAAGTCCTCGAACGGACACGCATCCTCACCATACAAAGCGGAAGTGAAAATGAATTCACCGGCCAGGTGATGCGAGGGCGCGTTCTCTGCTATGCGATCGTAGAGCGCCGCCCCAATGATGTCCGCAAAACGAAAATTGAAATAGCGAACATCACAGCCTACTCCAGCCTTATGCAGCCCAGCCTTAAGCAAGGCCACCCCCAAATGAGGGCGACGCAAGGTGAGGAAAGGCATGATCAGGAGAAGCACTCTCTTGTTGGAAAACTCTGGGGTCACACTCAACTTTTCCTTCTATGGTTTGCGCAAGGGACAAGGGCGGACCCGGAGCCAGCACTCCATGGCCCTCCCTGTGGATACTCAGCGCGGCGCAAATTCAGCGTGAGTTATTTCTTGATCTTGTCCCCGTTATAGTTTGCGGCCACTGTCGTCTGCAACTCCGGCTCCTGCGCCTCTGCACGAGGAACAAGGTCTGGGCTTACCTCGACGATCGGACGGTTTACTGCCTTCGGCAGCGGTTCCCTCACCGGCCCGGCACTCTGCGCCTCTGCACGAGGAGCAAGGTCCGGGCTTACCTCGACGATCGGACGGTTTACTGCCTTCGGCAGCGGTTCCC
>DAHUXR010000063.1 GCA_027307045.1 Acidobacteriaceae bacterium | reverse complement strand
GGACATCCGCGGGCAAACTCCAATTCCGCGCCAAGACCATGGTCATTGGTGAACACGTGATGGCGATGCGAATGGGCTTCAACGTTGTAATTTTTGAAATCTAAAGGGCCAAGCGCGGCCATGTCGGCGACAGCCGAACCGCGGCTTATGTGCAGTTGACCATCTTCTTTCTTGAAGCAGCAGCCGACAATCTCATGCCACGGCTTACTGGCGAGTTCCGCCAGAATCTGATCGGGTTCACCTCGTAGCGCCACGTCACAGCCGGTCTTGCGAATGGTGGCTGCGGGCGTGGCCGAAGGATGCGGGCCAATAGCGACTTTGATCGCATTGCTGCGCAAGCCGGCAAACCATTCCATCGGCACGCGCAGCTCCGGCGGCGGACAACGCCAGAAGAGATATGAAGGCGCAGTCGGGACCACCAGAAAATCTGGCGCGAATGCATCAAGCCGGCGGCGAACTGCGTCCATGCCGAGATTGTCCGTCTGCGCATCGATTACCAGAGATTCATGTCCGGCAATGCGCAGTTGATCAGCGGCGAACAGCAACTCCAGCGGAGTGTGCGGCTCCTGACAGCCAAAATAGGTTGAGCCCTTGAAGTCCCAATTGGGGTTGCACAGGGCAAACTTCATCCCGCCCTCCCGGAAAGCTCGGTGGCCAGTTCAAATGACGGCAGCGCCGGTGCGGTGCTGCGCCGACGCTTGGCCAGCATTCCATGGTTTTCTTCCCAGAAGGCTTGCAAAAACCGCAACGTCTTCTTGAGCCCGATCTCCGGCTTCCAACCGGTGTCTCTGTGGATCTTGGCATTGTCAGTGATGTAAACCAGTTGGTCGCCTACCCGACGCTCGTTGAGTACACATTCCATGGATCGTCCGGTCAGCAAAGCGATTTCATCCATCAATTCAAGGAGAGAGATGGAATTCTGCGGGCCACCGCCCACGTTGTAAACCTCAGTCCTGGTAATTTCAATATTCTGGCGCGCGGCCTCGAAGGCGCGAAGCAGATCGTCCACGCAGAGCACGTCGCGAACCTGGCGGCCATCGCCGTAAATCACGACTGGCTCTTCCTGCAAAGCGGAATAAACGAAGTGGGCCACCCATCCCTGATCTTCCGTGCCGAATTGCCGTGGCCCGGCCACACAGGACATGCGAAACACAACGGTCGGCAGGCCATAGATTCGGCCGAAGTCGCGCACGTACTGATCAGCCGCGCCTTTAGAACATCCATAAGGAGAGTGGAAATCCAGCGGCTGTGATTCTGAAACGCCCTGCTGCATCGGAGTTATATAACGCTTGCCGCTGACGACCGGCGCGCCAAGGCCGAGTTCGCCATAAACTTTATTGGTTGACGTAAACAAGATAAAAGGCCGGTTGCCGGAACGCCGTGCCGCATCCAGAACATTGAATGTGCCGGCAAGATTGACTTCAAAGTCATGCCGAGGATCGGCTACAGAGGTGGTGACTGCTACCTGCGCGGCAAAATGATAAATCTCATTCGCATGGGCAACGGCTTTTTCGACCTGACGGGCATCGCGAACATCGCCTACCGTCACCTGAAGCCGTCCGGAATTTGCCGCCGTTTTTCTCAGCCATTCCACATTGTGGTGCACTCCGGCGCGGGAGAGATTATCAAAAATGTGCACCTTGGCATCGGTGCGGGAAAGCAGAGCATGGGCCAGGTTTGACCCGATAAAGCCTGCTCCTCCAAAAATCACCACCGAGCGGGTATCCTGCTTCCGCATTGTTCCCCCTTATCAAGAATTCATTGCCTAGGCAGTCAAGCCAAATTCACTGAGTTGCGCCACAGCTTCAGCGGCGCGGTCCTGCGGCTGCTGTAAGCACAACCATCCGACCAGATCTTTCACTCCATCGGCAAAACGCACCTGCGGCGTATAGCCAAGAAATTTGCGCGCAGCGGAAATATCAGCAAAACAATGGCGCACATCGCCGGCGCGATACTTCTGCGTAAGCTCGGCAACGATCTCAGATTCCATGGCACGCGCCAGTTCAGCCGCGACTTCCCGAATTGAAATCGGCTCGCCCGAAGCGATGTTCAAAGCCATGCCGTCAGCCTCTGAGGACTCCATGGCCAGCAGGTTTGCGCGAACAACATCTTCCACGCTTACGAAATCCCGCAACTGCGCTCCATCTTCAAAGATCAGTGGAGGATTGCCATTCATGAATCGTGAGGCAAAGATCGCCGCCACACCGGTATACGGATTGGATAGCGCCTGTCGCGTTCCGTAAATATTGAAGTAGCGCAATGCCACGGCTGGCAGGCCATACGTCCGGCCAAAGAGCAGGCACATTTCTTCCTGGTCTTTTTTGGAAAGCGCGTAAATAGAGCTGCACTGGAGCGGCTTGGATTCATCGGTGGGAATCGGCGTAAGGGCTTTACCACACGCGGGACAGTTTGGCTCCCACTGCTTAAGCCTGAGCTGATCGACGGTGCGAAGCTGCGGGGACACGCTGCCGCATGGAACGCAGAGATATTTTCCTTCGCCGTAAATCGACATGGATGAAGCCAGCACCAGCTTCTCCACTCTGCATCTCCGGTCCAGAAGTTGCTGCAGCAGCACCGCTGTGCCCTGCGTGTTGGTGCCCATGTAATGCTCAATCTCATACATTGACTGGCCTACACCCACGGCGGCTGCCATGTGAAAGACGATCTCAATACCCGCTAGCGCGCGCCGCATAGCGGCTGAATCGCGGACATCGCCCTGTATGAACTCAGCGCCATCAGCCAGGTATTCAGGAATTCCATTGCGATGGACCTGGCCTGTAAGGTTGTCAAGAATGCGAACATGGTGGCCAGCGGCCAGCAGAGCGTCAGCAAGGTGCGATCCCACAAACCCTGCTCCGCCAGTGATGAGTATGTTCTTTGCCATTTCTTACCTGGCTCCTATTAAAGCGGGATTATCTTTTCTGGCCGCTGAGGCGGCGTACTTGCGCACGGCCCAGACCGCAAATTCAGCAAAATCTTCAGCGCGTTTTGGCGGACTAGTGTAATGGGGAGCGATTCCCATGTGCTCCGGAGTAAAACACAGCGTCAGAGTGGTGTCGAATGACGCCAACGCCTGCATCTGACGATCGAACCATTCTTCCGCGTTTTCACGATACCAATCCGCCCAGCTTACGCCGGTGCGCAGGTACTTCACGCCCAGACGCTTCAACCAATCGACAGCGAGATCGAGCCGAGGATCCTCATAGTGAAACCATTGGCAGATTCCCATGCCGCTGGGAAACGATTCCGCCGCCAGCTTGGGTGAACCGTCTTCACGCAAAAGCCCCATATAATAATGGCGATAGTAGGCGCTGCCTTCGGCTTCTTTGTGGCGCGTGGTGGCCGACCACGTTGCCGGGAGGTCAAGCAGGCTATACCAGTGAACGCGATCCACGATCGGCAACAGCAGCTCAGCGGTGCGTTGGAGGCCGAATGCCTGGACTTCTTCCGCGCCAAAAGATGAAACACCAGCTTCAGAGACCCAGACGGGCTTGCGGATAACGGCGCGGATTTCTTCGATCTTCTTGGGCCAGTCCTGAAGCTGCCAGTGGTTCCAGTCCAGCGGAAAGCCATGGACAGAGACCACGTCCACGGCATCCAGCACGCCGTAAGAGCCGAGTAGCTGAATGAAATGAGGATCAATGGGTGAGATGCCGCCCAGCACTATGGGCAGCTCGGGATTCTCACGACGAATGGCCTTGCTGGCGGCAATGACCATGCCAGCAAACATTTTCCAATCAGGATCGAGCTTGAAATCCCAATGCGAGAGATTGTTAGGCTCATTCCACAACATAACTGCTTCAACCATGCATGCACCTTTGCACAGAGCTGGGCCAGGTTACAGAGTGCCCGCTAATTCGTGGTCCAAAAGATATTTACCGTCGTCCTTAGTGACATGAGAAGGGGCGCAGATCCAGGTTTCCTGTTCAGGATGAGAGGTGATTTCCAGGCCTGAGCTGCGCAGCATTCCTTCCATTGCGCCGTGATTGGGGATCCACCAGTTGGTGGGATCGCCCGCATAATTCTTTTCAATAAAGTACATACAGGGAAAATCAGGGTCCTTGAATATCTCCATGTTCCAGAAATGATAATCCTCCCGCAGCTCAGGGCTGGTGAGAGAGCCGCGAATCATCGTCTGGAATATCAGACTTCCTCCGACCTTTTTAACGACCTTGTCGAGCGCGAACAAGGGATAGCGCAAGTGGTAAAAAACTCCCATAAACAGGACAAAGTCGAATTGCCCGGGGATGGAATCCACGTCATAGACCGAGCACTTGGCAAATTCGATGTCCAGCTCCAGCACCTGAGAAGCAAAGCGCGCTTGCTCAAGGTAACGGTCGTCAACATCGACGCCCAAAACGCGTGTGGCACCTCTCTTTTTCAGTTCAATGGAATGGAACCCGCCATTGCAGCCGATATCGAGCACGCTGGCGCCGGACAAATCCGCCGGTAGCGCAGGGGCAATGTGCTTCCACTTCACGTTCGGAAAGTCGCCCAGGAAATGATGAGGGGCGGTCCAAACCCCGTTCAGGTTGATGTTGTGGAACCAATCACCTTTTTCAGCGATACGGCGTGTGAGTTCCTGGTTGCCGTCAAGATTCGGAGCTTCAGCTACTCCAACCATGTTCGCGCGCGTTGTCACCATCTGTTGACTACCAATTTCCGCTGCCAATGCAGCTTACAAAGGGGATTAGACTCGGTGCGAGGAACTTAGGATGTCCTTTAAATACCAATACATGGCGCAAAGAAGCGCCCTCTCTCAACCCGGGCCGAACGGGCAGGAGATCTCTGGCGTAAAAAGAGGGAGCAGAGCTGCCTGATAGTTGCAGCCCACTCCCACTTCATCAAAACTTTTGGCCAATCGCGACGTCGCGGCCCGAAAATGCTAGACAGTCCTGCGTCCGGTGACCAGGTTGATGACGGCAACAACCAGAGCGATCACAAGTAAAAGATGGATCAGACCGCCGGCAACGTGGAATCCCCAGCCCAGAAGCCAAAGGATAATGAGGATTGCAAAAATCGTCCAAAGCATAGATACCCCTTCAAATAAGAAAACTCAGTCAGACAATCACCAAAGGTGAGAAGCGGCATCTCCGGGCGGAGTTGTCTCTGAAAAGTGTGTTTTCCGGAAAGCAGGGTCAAGGCGCCCCCGCCGCAATGCCCATCCGTTTTATTGGATGCGCATTTCGGCGGAGTGCCTGCTAAAGTTAAGCGAAGATTTTTCGGCCAGGGGGAAGGCCCCGCTTACCTGATCCCATTAGGAGCCGGCATGGGTGAAGAAATCCAATGCGCGATCCCATATTCCTTCAGCTTTCGATACAAAGTAGTCTTGCCGATTCCCAGCGCTCGCGCGGTCATCAGTTTATCCCCATTGAGCTGGTGCAGCGCATCAAGAATGGCCTGCTTTTCCAGTTCAGCCAAGGGAAGGATCCTGGCTTGCTTTTCCGGCCCCACGGTGCGAAGGGAGGCCGACCGTATATGAGGAGGAAAGTCCGCGGTTTGGAGCACCGAGCCGGGACTCATAGCCACGGCACGTTCCAGGCAGTTTTCCAGTTCGCGCACGTTACCCGGCCACTCATAAAACTGGAGCAGCTTTAACGCTTCAGGATTGATGGAATACTGCATGTGCCGGGCCTGACCAACACGCTCCAGGAAATTCTCCGCCAGCGGACGGATATCTTCCTTGCGATCACGCAGCGGCGGCAGGCGGAGGCCAACCACGTTCAGACGGAAGAAAAGATCACGGCGGAAAGTCCCCTGCTGGACCGCCATTTCCAGATCACGGCTGGTACCCGCAACAATGCGGACATCGACCGGTATGGACTTTCCATTGCCTTGCGCGTGAAATTCTCTTTCCTGTAAGGCGCGAACCAGCCTGCCTTGAATGTCCAGAGGCATCTCGCCGATTTCATCGAAGAAAACGGTGCCACCGCTGGCCAGGGCAAACACACCGTCCCTGGATTTGACAGAACCGTTAGCGGACTTCATGGGGCCAAACAGTTCATTTTCTAAAACTCCATTGCCAGTGGCTGCGCAGTCCACAAGGAGAAAAGGACGGTCACGAAAAGGCCCATTGGCATGAATGGCGCGAGCGACTGTCTCTTTGCCCGTGCCGCTTTCACCCTGGACCAATACCGGATGTTTGCTGGTGGCAACCTTGGTGACAATGCGATAGAGCTTCTGCATTTCCGGGGAGTGCCCGAGCATGCCGTTATAGCCGGGGTTGGCCTGCAGGTGCTCGCGGGAGATTCGATCTTCCAGTGAGTTGCGCAGGCGTCCTGCAGCGCGGGTGAGGAGAGCTTTCAGCTCTTCGCCCTTGAAGGGCTTGCGGATAAAATCGCAGGCGCCACTCTTCATGGCGGTAACCACGGAATCAATAGTGGCTTGTCCGCTGACCATGATGATCTCAGTCTGCGGGTGCATTTCCTTGAACTTTGCCAGCAGATCAACCCCGTCCTGGCTCGACTGTCGCACGTCAAGAAGGACCACATCAACAGGTTGAACTTCCATCTGCCGCAATGCCGCGCGAGTGTTTTCGGCGGTGTACACCTTGAAGCCCATGCTGGCTGCAACATCCCTGGACAAGTCTCTTGCCCAACGATCCGCATCAACAATCAGGAGAAATAAAGATTCGGCTGGTGAAACTTCTTCTCGGGGGATGGCCCGTACCGCAGTCGACATAGATTCCCTTTCCGCTACTCTGGAAGCCATACGTTCAATTCCTTTGGCCCGAAGGGTGTGACTTCCTGGATCCGCGGCGGCGAAAAATACCCAAGTCGCGCTTAAGCGCGCCAAATCTGCTTTAATTGTCGTGCTCTTTAATTAAAGAAGTGCAATTAAAGAAGTGCGTGGTTCCCGCCGCTAACGGTTCCCGCTTTACAAAGTTAACTACAATTCGGAAGGTAAACGACTGCACGCATCTTTTGACGTTTTGAGTTAAAAATTTCCAATTTCAGAACAGTGATTACACGAATTACAGTAACGATCGGCATAGACCTCTTGCGTGTTCGCACGTTGTTATCCAAAGAACTACGCTGGCTTGACTTGAGCAGAAGCCACGCGATACCTTCGCGGAAAGCCTTTCCAACCGCAGCAGGGAGAAATTAGTGCCTTTTCAACGAATGATCACGCTCACGACCGACTTTGGTTTGACGGAGCATTATGTGGGTGCAATGAAAGGGGTTATTCACAGCATTAATCCAACAGCCCAAGTAGTGGATATCACTAATGCCGTACAGTCCTTTGACGTTCTGGACGGCGCTCTTGCTGTCTCACAGGCATACCACTATTTCCCCAAGGACACTGTACATGTGGTCGTGGTTGATCCCGGCGTGGGTGGACCAAGAAGACCGATCATTGCAACGATAGGCCAATACTTATTCGTAGCGCCCGATAACGGTGTTCTGTCGCTGGTATATGAGCGCGAGGAGCGAGTCAGCGTTCGTCACATAACTTCAGAACATTATTTTCATCATCCCGTAAGCAACACCTTCCATGGCCGCGATATTTTCGCGCCGGTAGCGGCTTACCTGAGTAAAGGCGTGGACACCGCAAAGTTTGGAGAAGAGATTACCGATTACGTGCGCTTTCTTGCGCCCACGCCAAAAGCAATGGCTGAGAATTCCTGGAAAGGCCTGGTGCTCAAGACAGACAAGTTCGGCAACCTGATCACGAACATCTCTCCCAAAAACATTCCGCAGATTTTTGATGGACCATCAAAGACCTTTAAGATCACCGTGGGCAAAGCTGAAGTCACAAAGCTTGTTTCCAACTACGCTGAAGGCGCGCCGGGAGAGTTGTTCGCGCTTTTGGGCAGCACCGGCTTTCTGGAGATTTCCGCGAATAAAGCGGCAGCATCACGCGTGGCGATGGCGGACAAAGGCAGTGAAGTGACGGTGACGATTGCGTAGTGGACGGTTCCATGCAAGCGCATAATCCGAGCGGAAGCCGTTAGCCGGGAAGACGCTCTGAGCCCACCCACAGTTGCGCCAGATCTCTGAGGTTGCGTTTGTATGTGCGCGTTACCAGGTATTCCTTCCCACCTTTTACACGCAGCCTGTACTCCCCCGTCGGTAAAGGTTGGATCTCCTCCACGGCCGAAATATTCACGATGACCGAGCGGTGGATGCGAATAAAACCGTAGGGTCCCAGCTTCTCCGCCATGGATGAGAGGGACTCGCGCACCAAATAGGGATTCGTTCGGTGTCGCAACGAAACGTAATTGCCTTCGGCTTGCACTGCAAGGATGTCGGCTACATCCAAGAGCAGGATGCTACCTTTTGCCTTGAACGCGATTCGTGACGCCTGTCGTTTTGTTATAACCGTCAACTGCTGCAAGGCCCGGACGAGGTTTGCAGCATCAACTCGGGTTACTGGAGGAAATGATGCATCCGCAGCATCGCAGAGCTCAGTCGATTCAAGAATGGGCTTCTGATCCTGAATCTCGCGGCCGCTCATGATTGAACTCCTCCGCATCCCGTCCCTCGTTCAACTTTCCCGCTTCCAAAGCGAGACTGAAGAGTTGCACTCTATAAACAACGTGCTACATAACTGGAGCCGGCGTTCCGTCTGACCACGTGCCCAGGGGAACGATAAAGACATCAATTGGTTGAACGCCTTTGAATTGTGGTATCAGCATTACCGGCGAATTAGGTAGATCGGCACCCCACGCCCGGCCTTCCAGTGGAGGCGTATAAAACATCAAGTGGGACAAATTGTGATCACCCTTATCTGTGAGATAAGCGCTCTTCGACATCATGTAACTCATTGCGCCTGGTTCGAGGGGCGGCAGCTTACCTTTTTCAAATGCCGCCTTATTGCCCGCGATAATCTCGGCCTTCGTTCGCCCTGCTAACGCCATCTCTGTTCTCTCAAAAGTAGCCGGCAAAACGGAGCGGGCGGCCGGCGGATTGAAACAGATTGGGCCTCGAAGTTTAGGATTCCAAAACCCCGGATCGTCCGCAGGGGACATCCACGCTCGCTCGACAAGGCACACAAAGCCGTTCTTGCCTTCTGCAGCAGTTTCGTAACCATGAGCCCCAAGGACCATAATCCTTGCATCGGCCGATATCGATTCCGGGGCCGCGCTTCGAGCCAACGCAATCTCGGCTTTTCGGTCTGGCATGAGGTACTGCTCGAGAGGCGCCATGCTCGCATACGTTGCTTTGGGCGCCTGTGCCTTCACTTGCTTCATTCCAATCACGCCAAGTAAGAGAACGAAACTTAGAGAAGCCATCAGTGCCAATCTTGCTCGGTTCATCATTTCCTCCTGCGATAGAGTCACTGCCGTTTCTTAACAACACGCCCTTTCGACATCAAACGCCGTCCGCCTCTGCGCGATTGACGAGGTGCGCGAAGAGACCTTAGCCATCCGACGATATTCCCGATTCCCCCATTCCACACCTTCGGATCCTGAGCATTCTTTGCCAATACCTGGTAGCCTTCGACCAGCGCGATCAGAAAGCCTGCAGTCTCTGACGCAACCACATCGCGCCGGACTGTTCCCTGAGACTGTCCCCGCCGCAAAGCCGTGGCAATCCCTTCTTGCCAGGCACGGAAGATGGTTTCCAATCGCTTACGGAATTGTTCGTCGAGCTGAGACATCTCCTGCGCCAAATTGACCAAGGGACAACCGCCCCTTACATCTTCTGGCCGAGCTGGTATTGCCCGTACAATGCCGATCAAAGCATTGATAGGGTCTTTGTCCTTGCTCCGTTGCAGAGGAAGCAACCACCTGTCACGGGGGAGTTTTGCGACGACCTCTTCAACGATGGCATGTCCGAGATCTTCCTTGCTCTCGAAGTGGTAGTAGAGCGCTCCTTTGGTGACATTGGTGGCGGCCAGAATCGCATCGATGCTGGCGCTCTGGAATCCCGATCTGTGGACCTCTCGAAAACCCGCTTGCAGCAAGCGTTCCCGCGTCCGCTCTGGATCACGCAGTCTTCGTTTTCTAGTCCGACTACTTAACATACCAACTAGTATGTATGTTATTCATCCGAACGTCAATCACAACTGCAGCCGCCTGACTTTTGTCGGCTGAATGTTCTCGATTTTTGTAATATCTCGCCAGTGTTTGTATGGAAAGCTGGAGAAACAGCCGCTCCAGCCATTCTGGGATGGTCTCAAGAGGTTGTTAGCCCGCCACTCGTTTTCGATATCTGAAACGCCGGCCCTGTTGTGTCACGTAATCGTTGCGGACGTGGAGGATCAAATGCTTCTTTAGTTGTCTGGCAATACGACTTTACTGGAGGAAAAAGCAGACATGAGCACTTTTAAACAGTTGCGGAATTTTTGGATACCGTTGGTTACGACGATCATTCTGGCGTGCTTCAACAATGCGGCGGCCCAAGTGAGCTACAAAGTGACCGACCTGGGCACTAACAAAGGCAACGACAACTTCAGCATGGCCATGGGCCTCAATAATCAGGGCTGGACGGAGAACATGGATGGGTTCGTGAACCCTCCCGAGAATAATCTTTTTACGACAGTTGCCAGGGGCCGCGCGGTAATCAACCGCGACGGACGCAACATCGACCTGGGCACGCTTGGAAAGCCCGACTCCGGCAACAGTTGGATCAACTGGGGCGGGATCAACGACCGCGGGGAAGCCGTTGGTATGTCCGAAACAGCTGTTCCGGATCCGAACGGCGAGGACATTTGCGGCTTCGGCACATTCCTTACGTGCGTTCCGTTTCTTTGGCGAGATGGCCACATGAACGCTCTCCCGACCGTGGGCGGCAATAACGGGCAGGCCAGCGCCATCAATAACCGCGGAGAAGCCGTAGGATTTGCGGAAACGGCTAACCCTGACCCCACATGTCCGCCTACCCCTGCGGACTTACCGGTATTATGGGTAAAAGGCCAAGCCCAGCCGCTTCCTACGATAGGTACCGATCCCGACGGGACCGCATTCGGGACCAACGATCTAGGCCAGGCCGTGGGCTACTCGGGAGACTGCTTCACAGCGAAGCACGCCGTAATGTGGCAAAACGGCACTGCCTTCCCGCTTAAAGACCTGGGAGTTGAGCGTTCCAATTTCGGCTTTGCCATTAACAACCAGGGCCAGATTGTTGGGCAAGTCCGCACCGCTGACGGCTCAACCCGCGTCGCCTCTCTCTGGCAGCCGGACGGCACACTCACAGTCCTCGGCATTCTGCCGGGAGAGAGTGCCTCCAGCGCCACCGGCATCAACAGCAAGGGCCAAGTGGTGGGAAGTACCTTTGACTCGGGCTTCAACTGGTCCGGCGGCTTTATTTGGCAGAACCATGTGCTGACCGATCTGAACACGCTAATTCCCGAAGATTCCAACCTCCTCATCATCAATGCCAGCAATATCAATGAGCGCGGACAAATCTCGGGTATGGCAACGGTGGTCACCGGGCCCCATGCGGGCGACATCCACTCAATTCTCTTAACCCCAGTGGACGCAAGCGTAGGCAGGTCGATGGCAGATTTCGCGCGTACACACCCGCATTCCAGTCTGTCCGGGAATGCGTGCAACCACTTGCGGAGTTTCGGACCCGGCCGATTTGAGCGATAAAGACGTTCGTTCCCCTTGGTATGTGCCTGATCTCTGCCCGGTTTGATTCCCCAAACGCAAACGGCACACACGATCAGGCACATGAACCCGTGAGGCGTGATAAACGGCACGCCACACGGGTTCTTTTAGCTGGCAAGAATATTTAGTGGCATGTGAGCTCATTCTTCTCGCAATTGCACATTAACTGTTAGGGAACCCGACTTTCACACTCCTCATTGCTCCCATGTCAGTAGAGCCAAGAACTGTCTTCGACCCGTTGGCAGGCTTGGAATTCGAGTAAAATTGCGGCGTGAATAAGGACCGAACGTTACTGTTTCTAGCAGCTTCTCTCCTGATCTTTGTCCTCTCATTATTTTTACCGCTTATTTCAGTACACACCTACTGCGAAAACCGAATCGGTGCTGCCGTCTTTGGAGTAATATCAATAACAATTTTCCTGTTTTTGCTTCGCAACCGCGCCGAATCGACCGCAAGGAAGATCGCGTCCGGCGTGGGCCAGGCTCTAGCGATACTCGCAATTGCCGTGGACGTGTCGTTTATCCTTTATGCAACGCATCTCTGTCGTCACATGTTTGACCAGTTACACTGAGGGTTGTGGAAAGCAAGACGACACCCGGAGTAATTTTTCCGGCGACCATGGAACCTAGAAGTTAGGCGACCCTATTGTGGGCCGAAGATGGATATGATCAGCTTGTGGAGATTTCGGCAAATCAGGGAGCGATCCAACGCCTTGCGGGCAAAGAGCGTGAAGGCGTAGTGGCTGCGCAGCTTGTGACGCAAGATAAATAAAGGAGAAATCGAGGATGACATTTTCAAGGGATGGCAGGGCATTTCTTAGGTGTGGTGTTCTTGCGACGGCAGGCCTGGCATTGCTGGCCGTCTCCGCATGCAAGTCCGGCCCGGCATCGAAGAATACCGATGGGAAGTCTGGCGCGCAGCCAAATTCCACGACGACGGCGCAGGGCGGCGGGGACGCGGGAATCAATCTTAACTGCGTAATGGACCACATCCAGAATCCACCAGAGGCCTTCCACTATTCCTACAACAAGGAATCGTCGAACCCAGTGCACGAGGAAGCGGACATCACCCCGCAGACTATCGATGGCAGCTTTAAAAATAACAGCGGGTCTACTTCGATTCACGGCGTGCATTCGGACGCGGCCAGCTGGCAAGGCGCATGGTCCGGCCTGATGGGGATCTCCGGAATGTCCAGCGCGATCGCGCTTGTCAGAAACAGCTCCGCGACTGTGCGCGAAGGGCCGGAAAAAATGAATGGCTATGATGCGATCAAGTATTCCATTGATACCGCGCGCGGCACGGACACGGAACAGTCGCTCTACCAAAGCGTTCTGGGCACGGGCGGCTTTCAAAAGGGGACGGCCTGGGTCACGGCGCAAGGGTGTCCCGTGAAACTGGTTATGGATTCAGAGTTGCACGGAAAGGACGGCAGCGTGGAAAAAATCCATTACGAGGTGGCCATGGTCCGGAAATAGACTGAACACCTGCCGCGACCATGAACTGAAACGCGGGTATCCTTTTTTTGCGCGATCTCGTGTTGGGTGCGATCTCGCCATTTCATCCCCAAAAGGAGCATTCCAAGCCCTGTTGGCGAATCGTTGGCCTTACGGGAAGAACTACGGATGACAGAAAGCTGCCGAGCTAGCGCAGTTTTAGGGTGAGTGTAAACCAAAACATTTCGCAGGCGAGGGCGGCTGCGCTCCACAATTTAATTAATCGTCATCATCGTCATCACGACGATCCCGGTCGTGATCGCGCTTTTTCGCTCTCTCATGATGCGCGGGCTGAGTGACCACAGGCCCCGGCGCCTGGCCCACCCGGACAGTATCTTCAACCTTGTCGTGGGCAACGGAAATCACCGAAACAGTGTTGCTAGTTTGATTGGTGACGTAAAGATGCCTTCCGTTTGCCTGCACTACAAGGCTAGCGGGATCTTGTTGCACGTGGATTTCAGTTTTAACTATGTCTTCAGGAATCTGCACGACAGCAACTGTATTCGCACCCGCCGCTTTGATGGCAAACAAACGACGCCCATCTGGAGTTATTGCCATGGCAGCGGGAAATTGTACGCGAATCGTGTCAATGACAGTCTTGGAAGCAGTACTGATGACGGAAATGGTGTCAGTCCCCGAATTACTTACATATACCCGCTTGCCATTAGGGGCAAACACAATCGACTGCGGGTGCGTATCTACCGGAATCGTGTCCGTTATGGTATTGGTTCGCGCGTCCAGCACTTCAACGGCATTGCCGAATGGATTCGACACATAAACGTGCAAACTGTCGGGAGCTACCGCAATAGCATTTGGGACCCCAAAGCCTGGAATCGTAACCTCAACAGTGTTGGTCCTGGTGTTTATCACGGAAACCGAGTTTGCTCCTCCATTTGTCACGTAGACACGTTTTCCATCAGGCGCAACCGCCAGCGCAGTCGCCTCGCCGGGAGTGGCTATGGTGGCAAGAACTCGTTTTGTGTCTGCGTCGATCACAGTCACGCCGCCAGCGCCTTGCCCTATATAAAGACGTCCTCCATCCGGAGAGATGGCCGCACAAAAGGGAAAGAAAATATTAGGAATCGTGGCGACAACCCTATTATTCCTGCTGTCAATTACAGAAATCGTATTGCCGTTCACATTGCCGACATAAACATTGGGGTTATGGCGCCGAGCACCCATTGAAGGAATGGCCAGCGCGACAATGCAAGCCAAAACAAGAATTGACTTTGCGGAGAGCAGATTTAAAACAGAGGAACGCGTGGGGACAAATTGTGCCATGGGAGCTCCTTGGTATCTGTTTGGGATGGCCCGGAACTGAGGGACGTTGTATGTTTCCCAGAGTACTCAAAGCCCCTCCAGCTCATGCCCTGAGTTAGAAGTTCGTTTGCAAAAATGAGAGAGACTTTCAAGATTCCCGTCCGCAGTTTTAATCCAAATAAAGGTTTGGGCTCTTGTTTATGAGAAGTTTTTAATGGCTTGCCGACAAAGCTGCTACGACGAATACGCTAGCCAGCCAAACCCCACAACTCAAAATGGCCGAGCTCAAGGAACAAGGCAAGCGCCGCTCAGATCAGCAAAACACTGTGCCGAAACGGGCTTCTGGGAAGCGCCAAGGACAGCCGGTTGTTTATACTCAATCTCGCGTGCGCGAACTCTTACGATTTTTCTGGAACTCAACCCGCGGCCATCGCCTTGCTTCGTGGCGCAGCCCCTACCTGCGCCGGCGCATGGAAACCTATTCCGGCCTGAAGATGGACAAAGATCGGCTTTGTGGAGATTTCGGCAAATCAAGAAGCAGCCTCAACGCGTAGCAGGCGGGGACAAAAGCTGGGGGGAGAATGGTAAGGGGATCTAGGAAGGCGACCACCGCCCTTCGATGAGCCCTTCCGGCAGCAATCCCTTCGGCGCCGACGAGAGCAGTATTTTCTCAAACTCCCTAGCAACATCTTTGCGAATTTGCATGCTCGCACCCGTTCGTAGTGATGCCAGACCATTGAAAGCTATCCACTCGCGCTTGTCGTTATCCGTGAGAAATGAACCGCGATAACCCAATCCTGCGGGATGCACGTCTTTCTGCTCGGGGGCGAGGGGTAGCGACTCCCACAGCGCCAGCAACTTCTTCATCACGCTCTCGGAGATATTCCAAGCGGGATCGGGGCGGCCGGAATAGAGATGTGCTCCTCCAGTCCAGCCGCGAACCTTGCTACCTGATTTTGATATGGCCATGCATCACGATCATAAATGTACAGAAGTCGGTGTAGGGCCCCCGGTCCGCTGTACGAGGATCGGGTATTAGGTGATTACTGTTATCGACATTTGTAGCCTGCGTGCCTCCGGGCTTATGCGTCCAGTATCCATTACGCCCCTTGCGATACCAGTGAAAATCGAAACCCGGCGCGATCACCAGAGCCACAAGATGACCTTCCTTGGGACACTTATTTTTTGCACCTGGACTGGCAATCAGATCGTCTGCCACTGCCGCTGGGCGCACGGACGCGCAAGTCAACGACGTGTACTCTGCTCCTGCCGCAAGACCAGGCTGCGCAAATGTGTCAGTGCGGTGGTTGGTGGAATAGTTGTAGCAATTGTTATTGAACTGTTTCTGTCCCCCATCATTCCACCAGAGCGGCTCATACAATGGCGCACAATGGCAGTGTTCCTGGCGTGGCCATTGTGGAGGTTTAAACCTGCATTGTTCCCTGGTCTCACGGAACCGCTCAATCTCTTTCAGCAGAAACGACGGGAACTTTTCTCCAAGGCGCAGTTTCCGCATAAGAGCCTTATTAGCCGCAAGAAATTTCTCGACATCTTCGTCGGCAGCACGATGAGAGAGGCGCGGGCCAAGAAGATCGCCGCCGGCAACGCGAAAGCTTTTCGGCAAGCCACGCGCTCCACTTTGTTCAATGATGAGGCCGCGATAGCCAAGAGTCGAAGGCGGAATGGGCAACATTTCCCGGGCCGACACCTTGCCCGCAGGCCGCACCCGATCATAGAATTGCGCGGCTTCGCTGCCTTTCAATTCCAGCACCGGATTTTTTCTGCCACTGAAAATGTCAATCGTAACTCGAAATTCCACGGAGCACCTCCTGACGATGCCTTTTGACATGCGCGGTAAATCTGCGTCTTCTTGTTAGTGTTAAAAGAAGTGAGAGCGTTACATGGAATCAGCTAAAGCACTTGCAACATGCTCTTGATCCAGGTAGCCGCTTGCTATACTCATAATCCATGCGCGAACTCTTACGATTTTTCTGGAACTCAACACGCGGCCATCGCCTTGCCCCGTGGCGAAGCCCCTACCTGCGCTGGCGCATGGAAACCTATTCCGGCCTTAAGATGGACAAGATCGGCTTTGTGGAGTTCTGGGGATTCATGGTGCGGGAAAGAAAACAGCTTCGCCGCTTCCTGAAGTGGACTGCGGAGATGGATAATTACGCGCGGCCGAAGCCGAAGAACCCGTAGCACTCAGCGATCAGCAAAAGCAATTAGCAATTGGCCAAACCTTCCTTACCGCAAAGGCCGCGAAGGAACGCAAAGAAAAGAATCGAGACAGTCTTGGATAGCCCTACGATGCAGCAGAGCCGATCCTTCGGCTGCGCGGAAACCGTATCGAAACGCGTTGCTATTCGCGTAGCTTGCCTCAGGATGGCGCGTCGCGGGGGTGAGATGGAGATCGCTAACCGCGACGTGTGTAGTGGGGTACAGCAACTCAGGAAACGCTCTAATTGCTAATTGCCAGTGCTTTAGCTGGATGCTGAGCGCTGATTGCTGAAAGCTAGATATCGTACTTCTTCAGCAAATGCCGGAAAGATCGGTAGGAAACCTTCAACAGCTCGGCGGCGCGGATCTGCACGCCTCCGGATTGCTGCAGGGCTGATTCAATCAGCGAGCGTTCAACGCCGGCAACGTATTTTTCAAAATCGATTCCTTCACTGGGAACATCCGGGCTGCCGTGGCCATTGGTGGAGGCGGCAGCGGCGCGGGCGCGCGGACGGTCAGCCTCAAGATCGACCCTGAGTTCATTGCCGGTTTCCATGGCGACGGCGCGCTCAATGGTGTTTTCCAACTGGCGCACGTTGCCCGGCCATTCAAAGGCCCTCAGCGCATCGAGCGATTCCTGGGAAATACGCAGGATGCTCTTTTGCGCCGCGGTGGAATATTTCTTGAGAAAGTGGTTGGCCAGCAGTTCAACATCCTCACGGCGCTCACGCAGCGCGGGCACCTGGATTGGGATGACGCTCACGCGATAATAAAGGTCTTCACGGAACGTGCCGTTGGCGATCATCTCCCGCAGGTCACGATTGGTGGCCGCGATGACGCGCACATCCACAGGCGTCTCCTGCGTGCCGCCTACAGGACGGATGGTGCGCTCCTGAAGCACGCGCAGAAGTTTTACCTGCATGGCGAGGCTCATCTCACCGATTTCATCCAGAAAGATGGTGCCGCCGCTGGCAACTTCAAAAAGGCCGCGCTTGTTCTGGCTGGCTCCGGTGAACGCGCCTTTTACGTATCCAAAGAGTTCGCTTTCCAGCAGCGTTTCCGGGAACGCGCCGCAGTTGATGGAGACAAACGGCTCCGAGGCGCGAGTGGAACACGAATGCACGGCACGCGCGACAAGTTCCTTGCCGGTGCCGCTCTCACCATAAATCAGCACGGTGCTGGCGGTGGGCGCAACAGTGCGGATGGTGGCTTTTAGTTTTTCAATGACCGGGCTGCTGCCGATAAAATTATCGAGCGAGTTGCGGCTGGCGGCATCGCGCTTGAAAGCAAAATTTTCCCGCTGAAGGACGAGCGTTTCCAGGGCGCGTCCAACGGCGAGTTTTAGTTCTTCCAGCAGGCCGGGGCCTTTATGGATGTAATCAAAAGCTCCGCCTTTAACCGCCTGCACGGCTGCTTCATAGTCTTCAACGGCCGTGATGAGAATGACGGAAGTTTCCGGCGAGGACTGGCGCGCAAAACGGAGCACTTCAATGCCGTCAGTCTGCGGCATCTTGATATCGGTGATCAAAAGCTCATAATTGGCGGAGCTGAGTTTCTTTTTTGCCGCTTCACCGCCGTTCACGGTCTCAACGCGATGGCCGTCTTTGCGCAGCGAAATATCCAGCATTTCGCAAATGGAGCGCTGGTCATCACAGACAAGAATACTAGCCATGCGAGACCTCCTGGTTTACGGGCTCAACATCAGGTTCAGCCGAGGCGGCCCTGGCATGAAGGATTTCCAAAATAAACTCCGCTCCGCTGCCCAGAGTTGACTGGGCAAAAATTCTGGCCCCGTGGGCCTGCACGATTTGATAAACGATGGCCAATCCCAGGCCGGTACCACCTTCAAACTGAGACTGGAAAGGCTCAAAGATTTTTTCAGTAAGGTTGGGTGCAATGCCCGGGCCGGTATCGCGAATGCCGATGCGCAGAAAATCTCCCGCGGCGCGCACAGAGACTGTGATGGTCCCTTTGCCCTGCATGGCGCGCACGGCATTTTCAAGCAGGTTCCACAGCACCTGCTTGATTCTGTCAGCATCCACGGCTGCATACGCATTGGGCACGGCGTAATCCCGCACAATGGTAAGATCTTTGGTCTGCGATCGATTGGCGAGAAGCACCAGCGCATCTTCTATCAACGGGACCAGGTCCATGCGCGAGAACTTAAAACTTTTTTCGCGGGAATACACAAGGAAATCTGAAATGATGGCGTTCAGCCGAGTGGATTCACGCGTGATGATGTTAACAAGCGTTTTCTGTTCCTCATTGAAAGGCGTAACTTCGGCGAGGACGTTGATGGAGCCGGCAATCGACGCAAGAGGATTACGAATTTCATGCGCGATGCCGGCGGCCAACCGTCCTACGGCGGCAAGCCGATCGCGTCTGCGGACTTCACCTTCCAGTCGGCGCAACTCAGTGCGGTCCTCAAAGGTATAAACGTAGCCGATGGTTCCCTGCTCCGGCACGATGAGAGCCGTAACGTTTACGTCAAAAGTCTTTTCCAGACCTGATGGCGTCAAGCCGCGGACCTCACACTGGACGGAAAGCGAATCGATGTTGGGCAGGGCGTCCAGAAAAAGCTCGGAAATGTGACGTCCGTAAACCGAGGACGCTGTGCGCTCCAGCACTTTTTGTCCGGGAGCGTTCATCAAAGTGATGCGGCCTTCAAGATCGGTGGTGATGAGAGCGCTACGAATGGAATGGATCACATTTTCATGCAGCGCCTGCAGGCTGAGCAGTTCGCCGCTCTTATCGCGCAGCTCCACGCCCGCCTGTCGCAACTTGGAAGACAATGAACTGGAGAGATGCGCGACCGCTAAATACGCGCAGAAATTGATAATGATAACGACTTGAAGAGACTTGAGATCGCCACGCGCGGAATACTGAAAAGAAGGTATACGCTCAAAATAGCTGAGTTCCAGAAGCGCACCAAAACAGATGAACGAAACAGCCGCCGTCACGTAAGCCCAATAACGAGGCAGCAGAATGCTGGCAACGATGATCGCGAGAGGATAGAGAAAGTTGAAAAAAGTGTCGATGCCGCCGGTGACGTAAACCAGCGCGGTGATGAAAGCGAGATCGGTAAAAATCTGGACGATGGCCTGGCGCTTGGATTCCTGCCAGAGCGAGGCCAGCAACATGAAGAAAAAAGAAACAATGAACCACGCGACAATTACCGTTTCAAAGAACCGGACATTGACATTGTTGGGCGTCAGCTTGGCAATGAGCAGCTCAACCGCAAGGAGAATCGAGATGACGATGACACGAACTTTCACAAGCCATGCCAGCCACGCCCGCTCGTTAAACCTTATGTCTCCCATTTCCGCCTGTTTCTTATTGTGTCTCGATTGAAGACCCGCCTGCAGAACAGGCGGGCCCGATTGTTTGCGTGATTGGACTTGCGGCGAATCGTTAGCCGGAAAGTTTCGCAATCATGGAGAAGAGCGGCATGTACAAAGAAATTACAATGCCTCCCACCGCAATGCCCAGGAAGCCGATCATCAGCGGCTCTAAAAGGGTGAGCATGTCCTTGGTGGCGGCGTCCACTTCATCTTCATAGAAGTCCGCAATCTTCTGCAGCATGGCGTCCATGGCGCCGGTGGCTTCACCGACTCCAATCATCTGGGTCACCATGTTGGGAAACACGCCGCTTTCTTTCAGCGGATCGACAATTGTCCGGCCCTCTTCAACGGCTTTCCGAACTTTCATCAACGCATCTTCAAGAACGGCATTTCCTGACGTTCTTGCAGTAATGGTTAAACCTTCAAGAATTGGAACGCCCGACGTGATCAGCGTACCCAGCGTACGGGTAAAACGCGCGACGGCAATCTTGCGCAGCACTGTTCCAAGCACGGGCAGGTTCAACAGCATCTTGTCGAACATGTAACGGCCTTTGGGATCTTTGCGGATGTACTTGATTGCTACAAAGATAACCACCAGGCCGCCCAGCACCACCCACCAGAAGCGTCCGACAAAATTGCTGAGCCCGATAACAATCTTCGTCGGCAGCGGCAAATCAACGCCCATGCTGACGAACATGTTGGCAAAGATCGGCACCACGAATTTAAGCAGACATCCCACGACCAGCGCGGCAATGGAGATAACTGAAATCGGATAGATCAGCGCTGACTTCACCGCCGATTTGAGCTTCACGGCTTTTTCAACGTAGGTCGCCAGGCGCTGAAGAATGGTATCCAGAATACCGCCGGCCTCGCCCGCTTCAATCATGTTGGTGGTGAGATCGTCAAAGATCTTCGGATATTGCCGCATGGCATTGGAAAGCGTGGAACCGCCTTCAACGCTCTGCCGCACTCCCGTTAGACTTTTCTGGAAGACTTGGTTTTCCTGGTTTGCCGCCAGAATTTCCAGGCACTGCACCAGCGGTAGACCTGCGTCAATCATAACGGAAAACTGCCGGAAGAAAACGGCGATGTCTTTGACAGGTACTTTGCCGGTGCCCAGTTTAGGTAGAGCAAATTCCTTGCCCTTTTCTTTTATGGCCCCGGGGATAATGCGTTCGCGGCGCAACTGCATTGTGACCGCGGCCTTGCTGTCAGCTAACCGTTCCCCTGCAACTTTCTTGCCTTGGGGGTCGGTCCCTGTGAATGTAAATACCGGCATAACCGTGAACTCCTCTCGTCCTTTTTGCCTACCGACATCACTCGCCAACCCCGGGGGAGGCTGGACAAACTTTACCTGCGCTGCGGTGTGGCCGCCGCAACTTTCGGCGCCTGCACACCGCGATTGATCATGTCCTGCAGCTCGTCCGGCATGGAAGAACGCGCCAATGCGGTTTCCAGCGTGATGGCTTTCTGGAAATAAAGCGTCGCCAGCGACTGGTTAAACGTCTGCATGCCAAACTTGTCCTGCCCTGACTGCATTGACGAATAGACCTGATGGATCTTGTCTTCGCGAATCAGGTTTCGCACCGCGGCGTTGGGAATAAGGATCTCCATGGCCATGGCGCGTCCCTGTCCGCCCACGCGCGGCAGCAGCGTTTGGCAAAGGATCCCTTCCAACACCAGGGAAAGCTGTGCGCGAATCTGCGACTGCTGGTGCGACGGAAAAACGTCAATGATACGGTTGATTGTCGATGCCGCCGAATTCGTGTGCAAGGTGCCAAAAGTCAAGTGGCCGGTTTCCGCAATGCGCAGGGCCGATTCGATCGTCTCCAGGTCGCGCATTTCCCCAATCAGCACCACGTCCGGGTCTTCACGCAGCGCGGCGCGCAACGCGTTTGAAAACGACTGCGTGTCAGAGTGGACTTCGCGCTGGTTCACCAGGCAGCTTTTGTTCTGGTGCACAAATTCAATCGGGTCTTCGATGGTAATAATGTGGTCGTGACGCTCCGTGTTGATCTTGTCCAGCATCGCCGCCAGCGTCGTCGATTTGCCGGAGCCCGTGGGACCTGTGACCAGGATCAGTCCGCGAGGCTTATCGCACAATTTAGAGATCACGTTCGGCAGGTTCAGCTGCTGGAACGTTTTGATTTCGAATGGAATGACGCGATAAACCGCTCCCACCGCGCCGCGCTGGTTAAAACAGTTGCCACGGAAGCGGGCCAGCCCTTTCAGGCCGAAAGAGAAATCCAGCTCCAGCGTTTCTTCAAAGCGATGCTTCTGCGCATCGGTGAGCACGCTGTAAGAAAGCTGCTTGGTTTCTGACGGCGTTAGCGGCGGCATATCCAACGGCTGCAAATGCCCGTGCACCCGCACCTGCGGCGGTGAGTTGGTGGTGATGTGCAGGTCACTGCCAGACATGTCCAGCATCTTCTTCAACAGATCGCTTAGTGTCACATTCATGTGGTTCCCTGTTCTTCTTTCCTGATGGGCTCTTGGCCCGTGCCCTTGCGCCCTTTGCCTTTAGCCTGTTTCGCCTGCATCTGCTTTAGCTAAGCTAATTGCTAATTGCCAGTTGCTCTTTTGCTCTTGCGCCCTTCGCCTTTAGCCTGTTTCGCCTGCATCTGCTTTACCTGAGCTAATTACCAAGTACCGATTACTGCTTAGTGCAATGTCTCTCTCGCCACTTCTTCCAGCGTGGTAACGCCTTCTTTCACTTTCACCAGACCGCTGCGCCGCAGCGTGATCATGCCGCGTTCAATGGCTTTCTTTTTCAACTCCACCGCCGACGCGCCAATCAAAATCAATTCGCGGATGTCATCGTCCACTTCCATCACTTCATAAAGGCCGGCTCGCCCCTTGTAGCCTGTTCCGTTGCATACGGAGCAGCCTTTGCCCTTGAAAATTTTTACCGTCTTCGCTTCTTCCGGGGTAAACCCGGCATCAACCTTGGCCTGCGGCGGCATCGGCACTTCTTCACGGCACTCAACGCAAATGCGTCGGATCAAACGCTGGGCGCATATCAGGTGCACGGCCGTCGCCACCAGGAAAGGCTCAATGCCCATGTTCATCAAACGGCTAATGGTTTCCGGCGCGCCGTTGGTGTGCAGCGTGGAAAGCACCAGGTGGCCGGTAAGCGCGGCTTTAATCGCAATTTCAGCGGTTTCAAAGTCTCGGATCTCGCCCACCAGGATCACGTTGGGGTCCTGCCGCAAAAAGGCGCGCAACGATGCGGCAAAGTTCAGGCCAATGGATTCCTTCATCTGCACCTGGTTCACGCCGTGCAACTGGAACTCAACCGGATCTTCCGCCGTCATAATGTTGGTGTCAGGCTTGTTCAGCAGTGAGACGGAAGAATAAAGAGTGTTGGTCTTTCCCGATCCCGTGGGCCCCGTAACCAGCACCATGCCGTAAGGCTTGAGCACCGCGCGCTGGAATTTTTCCAGCGACTCCGGTTCAAAGCCCAGCTTGGTCATATCCAGCCGCAGGTTTTCTTTATCCAGCAGCCGCATGACCACTTTTTCGCCCCATAGCGTGGGCAGGCAGTTGACGCGAAAGTCGAGCTGCTTCTTTTTTCCGCCCATCTGCATCTTCAGCATGATGCGCCCGTCCTGCGGCAGGCGCTTTTCGCTGATGTCCATCTTGGCCATGATCTTGATCCGCGACGTGATCGCGTCTTTCAACTTCATCGGCGGCGACATAATGTGCTGCAGGATGCCGTCAATGCGGAAACGCACCCGATATTCTTTTTCGTATGGCTCAATGTGGATGTCGCTGGCCCCGCGCTTCACCGCGTCCGTCATCACGATATTCACCAGCTTGACGATGGGCGCTTCGTCGGCTGATTTCTCCAGTTCGGCCAGGTCAATATCGTCCTGCTCGGCCTGGAGTTCGACGTCGGCCTCGTCCCCCATCGCCGCCAGCAGCTCATCCACGTTTGATTCCTGTTGTGAACCGCCGTAAGCCTTTTCGATTGCTTCCATGATGGCGGATTCGGACGCCACCACCGGCTCAATGTTGAAGCCGGTCATGAACTTGATATCGTCCATGGCAAAGACGTTTGTCGGGTCCACCATGGCAATGGTCAGCGACGCGCCTACGCGGCTGAGCGGAAGAATCTGGTAGCGCTTGGCCGTCTCTTCCGGTATCAGCTTGACCACGGAAGAATCGATCTCAAAATATTGCAGGTTAATGGCGGGAACGCCGTACTGCCGCGAGAGAAAATTGGTCACTTCCTCGTCGCTTACAAATCCCAGGTGGACCAGCGTGGAACCCAGGCGCGAATTGGGGCCGGATTCACGCTGCGCCTTCAGCGCCTTATCGAGTTGGTCGTGCGTGATGATCTTCTCTTTGACCAGAAGATCGCCTAGCCTTTGCGACATAGTCAGTAGCGGGTCCTGGATGAATTTGTCTCAAGCGCACCATGTCTCAAAGAGGCCGGGGGACAGCCGCTGGCGAGTGGGGAAAACTTGAGTAGGCCGATTGTGTGCCGGGTGACAGAAATTGTCAATCAGCCGTTCCCCTCTAAGGTTCATGCACTTACGGGAAGAGTAAACAGGCACAAACCGGGTATTAAGGGTAATCTCGGATGCCAGGCGTTTTACCCCAATATAAGGATGTGGGCATTTCCCGGTGGTCTCTAGCGCGTTCACCTTAAGTGCCCCGATAACAGGGCACTCCGCTTTTACTAGCGTGAAGCCCACAGTTCTATGGTGTTCCCGGGATTACCTGATTTTAAGTTGATTCGTGGAGCGCAGGCGCCCTCGCCTGCGATAGCGGATCTCTTTGGCACCAGGCACTCCTGCCTGTCCTGTCCAAATCCGCTCCTCAATCGAATGGGCGGACCAAGTGGAGCTCAGATGCCCGCCTGCCACCTTCCTCGCCATTACAAGCGAGTTCGATAATTACAAGTTGTAGGTTCTTGATCGAAGAATCTTTAAGCGACATTACAACGTTCGGAAACACACTCAGGGCCGTAGGCCCGTCAAGAGTTTAGCCCACCTCTGGAGGCACCCGAGCGTGTAACGCTCGAGTGCCGGAAGGGTGGGAATATGTCAAAAAAAGAAACCGAGCCCCGTAGGGGCGGCACAACAAATTTGCATGGCACTGTGAGCACACGAAACAGGAAAAGACATGAAGGGCAGCACCCGCCCTATCTTTGCCAGATACCTTTTCCATCCGCCAACGGAACGGCCTGTGCTCGCGCTTGTTCCTGCTGGTTTGCCTTTGATCCAGGCGTCATAATACTGGGCATTCCTGATAACGACGGTCAGATGGTTTTTTCCACCTGACTTGAGCATCACACCTTTGCGCAATGGGATTATTGCGGCGTACGCAGGATAGCCGAACAAGATGTAGCAGAACAATGATGCATTCAGGGTGTCAGGTGGAAGCAGAATGTAAGCCACTACTGCACAAACGACTCCAGCCCCAACTGCCATTGCCTGTCCATAATCCAACCTCAGTTTGCAGCGAGAACAGTGGGGAATGGAAGCAGACCAATGTTCCAATCTTTGCGCAACTATGTACTTTTTGGTCTGTCGATCTGGCGACTTCTCATCAACGCTTTCATTGGCGTATTGAGAAAGGCACAATGGGCAGAGTTTTGGGAAGAATGTGTTTTTGGGATTAACCGTCAGATGTTTCCAACGACGTGTAACATACCAACCCAATAGCTTGCCTATCGGAACACATAAGAGCGCGAAAACAATGGCACCCATTCCCATTTAGAAGCGGAATCGTACCACATATTTAACTGCCGTGTGCAGCGGGTAGCCCACGCCAAAAGGTTTTTCACTTTCTGCAGTTTTGGCAATCCTTCCTGGACCCCATCTCTTCTATGACCTTGCGTAATTCAATCACCTCCAGCGGGCACTCCGGCCAGTTATGTATCCAGCACACAATCCCGTCGCAGCCATCCAGCGGATGCATGTGCAGCAGAAAATTTTTGCTCTCATACTCGGCTTCCAGGTAGACCGGTTGGCACTTGTTTGGCCCTACTTCGCGCATCGCCTCGATGTCCGGAAACTGCGTTTGGATTCGGGTAACGGTAAGCCCCAATTCATGTGCCACTCCGCCAAACGCGAATATGACGCCCTGCTCATTCGTCGGCGCAAAGCTGAACGGCGCGAACATCGGCTGCCCATAAATCGGACGATCATGCATCACCTGCGCTCTCCGGGTCGCTTTCCGAGGTTCCGACGTCTGCACCTCTTTCCCTTCCGCTTTCACCTCCGCCGCGACCATTTCCAGCACGTCTTCCCATTCCCTTTCCAGTCCTTCCTTTTTCGCGTACTCCAATATTCCCGCCGGCACGTTCACCCAGAACCCGAATCGGCGCACCAGCGGCCTGGGACTGTATTTGCTG
>DAHUXR010000062.1 GCA_027307045.1 Acidobacteriaceae bacterium | reverse complement strand
TGGTCGCAGCCGGGACAATCTTTTGAAAAGCTGCAAGGCACAATTGGCATGCACTGGTTCCCGCGCGAGCAGGGTGACGATTACGAGATGCAATGGCGCGCGCACGCCGGCAAGACATTTGGGCAGATACCGTTTGACGAATTGTTTATGCTGGGCGTGGACCGCGATAACGATCTGCCGTTGCGGGCGCACATTGGAACGCGACACGGGGAAAAGGGAAGCGCGCCGCTGGGGAGAAATTATTTTCTTTCCAACTGGGAAAGCGATAAGCATGTGTACTCAAACGGAATTCTTACGGTGAAGCTGGGACCATTTCTGGATGCAGGCAAGATACTGGATTCGTCATCAACTCTTGGTCCGCACAAATGGTTGTTTGATATTGGCCCGCAGGCGAAGCTGAACGTTCTGGGAGTGGGCGTGGTGCTGCTGTACGGAAAAGATCTGCGGACAGGGAACAACGCGTTTTATACCGATGTAACGTGGTAAAGCGATCCAACGGCTGGCGGCGGAGCACACTTCCGCGACCGTGAAATCGTTACAATGTTGCATGGCTGAAGGAGTAAAAAGTTTCTACGATCAACTGGCCAGCAACTACCACCTGATCTTCGATGATTGGGAGGCTTCAATCCGCCGCCAGGCTACGGCACTTGGGGCCATCCTTGAGCGCGAGTGCGGCCCGACGACTACGGTAAAAGTCTTGGATTGTGCATGCGGAATCGGAACGCAGGCGTTGGGTTTGGCCAAGCTGGGGTTTCAGGTGACCGCGTGTGATCTGAGTCCCCTGGCTGTAGACCGAATCCGCATGGAAGCTTCAAAAAGAGGATTGAGCCTTCGCACGCTCGTCGCAGACATGCTGGATCTAACGGAGCTCCCAGACGGAGAGTTTGACGCGGTAATCTGTATGGACAACGCTCTTCCTCATCTTGAGAGCGAGGAACAACTGTTGCAGGCGTTGACCGAGATGCGGAGAAAAATGCGGCCTGGTGCGCTCATCATGGCCAGCATAAGGGATTATGACAGTCTGGTGCGCGAGAAGCCGACGGTGCAAGGACCCAATTTTTATTCCGACGACAAAGGCCGACGCATCGTCCATCAAGTATGGGATTGGCTGGATGATCGCCGGTACACGTTTCATCTTTATATGACCCGGGAAATCGAAGACGGATGGGAATCCCAACATTATGTTTCGAACTATCGCGCGATTATGAGGGATGAATTGAGCGAAATTCTGGCAAGATCAGGATTCTCTGGGTGCCGGTGGATTCGTGCTGATGAGAGCGGATTTTACCAGCCCATCGTATTGGCGCAAGCAAGCAGTACTATTCCGTAGCTGGTCCGTTAACAAGCTCCGCTTACAATATGACCATGCGTTCACTCATCATCGGCGGCACGCGAAATCTGGGCCCTTCCGTTGTTCACGCCCTGCTGCAACGCGGGGATGAAGTTGCGGTGTTCAATCGCGGCCAGACGCGGGATGATCTGCCGGAAGAAGTTGAACGTTTGCGCGGCGATCGGACGAACGCGGAAGAGTTGAAGCATGTTTTGAAGAGCAGGGAATTTGATCTGGTGATTGATACCACCCTCTACACCGGCGCGGAAGCGGAAGCGGTGGTCGAATTATTTACCGGTCGCGTTGGCCGCTACATCTTTCTCAGCACGGGGCAGGTTTATCTGGTGCGAGTGGGGGCTGAGAGGCCTTATAAGGAAGATGATTATGGCGGCCTGGTGATGGCGGAGCCGCCCAAGTCCGACATTTCAGAATACGAGAACTGGCGTTATGGTTTTGACAAACGCGCGGCGGAAGAAGTGTTTGCGAACGCGTGGGCGAAAAACAAATTCCCTTTTACCAGCCTGCGCCTGCCCATGGTAAACAGCGAACGCGACCACTATGACCGGATCTATGGATATTTTCTCCGCATTCAGGATGACGATCCAATATTGATCCCGGACGAAGACGGAACGCCGGTACGACATATTTATGGTGAAGACGTGGTGCAGGCAATTATGCGTCTGGCTGAAAATGATAAAGGCAAAGGCTCCGCATACAACATCGGTCAGGATGAGACTTTGTCTTTAGTTGAGTTCCTGGAGTTGCTGGCGGAGACCATGCATTGTCCGTTGAAGATTGTTCGCGTGCGGCGGGAAGAACTTGACCGCGAAGGTTTGTTGCCACATTGCTCTCCATTCAGCGGTAAATGGATGTCGTCATTGGACAACGCGCGCAGCAAGGCCGAGCTGGGCATTCAATCCACGCCTGTGGCAGCGTACGTGAAAAAGCTGGTCAGTTATTTTCAAGCTGTGCGCCCGCACACCGTGCAAGGCTATCAGCAGCGAACGCACGAACTGGAATTTGCGAAATCGAAATGACTTAATCCTGCAAATGCCTTGCGTTCGGCAGCGCGGGTTGCATCAGGAACAATGTTTTACTTCCTTTTTCTCTCTTAGGCGATGGAACCCATGTTCAAAAAACCATTCCTTACCCATCGCTAACACAACTTAACGGAATTGAAGAGAGATTGCATCGCGGCGAGTGTTTGCATTTCACAAGGGAAATTTATTTGAACGTTGATGCCGGGATTTCTTTGAGACGGCCTTAACGGGAGGGTCTATGAGACACATGAAGGCGATGCTGCTGGGCGCAGCGTTAATGGCGGGAACCACGACTTTGGCGGTGGCACAGAGCGTTGTCCCGGTGCAATGGGGATGGGGACAGCGGGACGACGATGACCGGCAGGCGTACAAAGAAGGATTCCGCCGCGGACAGGAAGATGCGCGGCACAACCGTCGCTTTGATCCAGACGACAGCGGGTGGCGCGAGCGCGACGATCGGCAGGCATATCGCTCAGGATACGAACGCGGCTTCCAGCAAAGCAGCGGCTATGGCAATGGCGCGTGGGGCCGTGACCGCGACGGAGACGGAGATCGGGATGATCGGGGCCGTGGCGGCTGGGGCCGTGGTGGCAATGGAGGCTACGGCGGATACGGCGCGAATGCAGCGCAACAGTATGGCTATCAGGATGGGATCAACGATGGCGCGCGCGACCGTCGTACCGGGCACAGCAATCGTCCAACGCAGGACGGCAATTACAAACACGCCGACCATGGCTACAGCTCAACTTACGGTGACCGGAATTACTATAAGCAAGCCTATCGCCAGGCGTACGAGAATGGATATCAACAGGGCTACAACAGTGGCGGAGGCTGGCGCCGGTACTAACGCAACAGCAATCAAAAGCCATGCGGCGAATCGCATGGCTTTTTATTTTTTACGAAGCTCCCGAAACTTTCTCCAGAGAGACCGCCCTTTTCCGTGCGCAGACGAAGGCGTGTGCCGCCCTGGTTCAATTTGCCGCGGAAGCTTGAATCGCGCACCCGGATTGTGGCGTCATGGGGAAGTCGGACCGGAAGCTGAAGCGGCGTCCGCCGTCATAATTCACGTCCAGGCCGGCATTGGCCGGGACGCGCAACACAATGCTGCCTTTTTTCATTTTCCAGCGTAACGGACTCGCCCAGCCTGCTCCTGAATACGTCCGTGAAGGGCTGCTGGTTCCATTAGACGGGAAAATAAGCCAAAGGTAATCGCGATTGAGTCTGTTGCGGAAGAAAAGACGCCGGAAGGGAATCCGGCGTCCGCGGTGCTTTTACATGGACTTGAGAAGTCGCAGCCAGCGCTCCCAGCCTTCATCGTGCGCCTTTTTGTTGGCGACGGCCATATCGTGCTTCTGTTTCGCCGCAGGATCATTATTCGCAGCTGCCGCGTCATTGGCCGGATCTTCACCGGCGCGCATAAATCCGTGGCCCGCGCCCTCATAAGTCACCGGATCATATTTCTTGCCGGCCTTCTTCATCGCCTCTGTGGTTGCTGGAACCGTTGCGCCAATGCGCGCGTCTTCGCCAGCATAAAAACCATAAACCGGCGCCGTGATGGCTGAAACGTTCTCCGGGCCGGGGCCGTAAAACACAAACGCCGCGCTCAAGTCCTTGCGATTGGTGGCGAAGCGGAAAGACTGTCCGCCGCCCCAGCAGAAACCGCTCACGGCAATCTTGCCATTGGCCGCCGGAATCTTTTTGGCGTAATCGGCTACGGCGTTCAGGTCAGCGGTAATCTGATCGGGGTTCAGTGATGAGATTGCCTTCCCGACTTCCTGGCTGGAAAACTCGCTGCTGCCGCCGCCTTTTGGCCCCATGCCGGAAAGCAGGTCAGGCGCAATGGCAATGTATCCGTTGGCCGCCAACTGGTCCGCCACGCTGCGTGCCCAGTCACTAAGGCCAAAAATTTCATGGATCACAATCACCACTGGCGCTTTGGCCCGGGTCTCCGGGTACACGACGAAGGCGTGCACCGTGCGGTTATCGTGTTTGATATCCACCCACTCACCATGCCGGGTCGATTTATCCAGTTTCTGTTTGGCCCAGTCCTGGGCAAAGCCCGTGGAAAGGCAGAGCAACAACGCAATTGAGACAGCAAGCGATCTTTTCATGCGGAAAAGTTTAAACCTCTGGGCCGATGAGCGACAACTGGGGCGGGCAGTTTGGTTGCGTTGCGCCACGGCGGAGGCGCTTGAGACGCGGAGAACAGCAAGAATCGGACACAGGCAGAAGTGCCCGGCAGAGACGCCTGTGCCACAGGATCGCGGAAAGGCTGGATCCTGCGCGCTATCCCGCCTGCTGCGCTGCTCTATCAAATGCGGGTTTGGCTGCGGCCAGAAAGTACAGCAATACCCCGCAGAAGGCCAAACCACCGATAGCGCCGACGAGAAAAAAAGGCGTCATGTCGGCCTGGAACAGGTTGGACTGCGCAGGCATCCAGGGAAACATGGATTTCTCTAAATCCAGGAATCTTGCCATGCGCGCGCTTCTGCCCGGAGCAAAGTAAAAGACCAGAACATTTACAAGACCAAAGATGAAGTAGCCGATAGCGACCAGGCGGCCGGCGGGTTTCATCTTAAGAAGTGCGATTCCTATGTAGATATTCAACGCGGCGGACACCAGCATGAACGCAACCGCCTGCCAGCCGCTCAATATTGTCACAAGCAGAGCGACGGGAGGGTGCAGGAAAAGACTGAAGGGAATAAAGATGCAACTGGCCAACATGAACCACGCGATGATGGAAATGCTGAGAGGACGAGCCGGGGGATTCGGGGCCGCACTCGGCGGAGATGGAAGTGGCGCGACATCCGTCGGGGTGGCGACGCCTGGCGCAATAGTCAGAGAAGGCGGAGGCGGCGTTGCGGAGTGAGGCATGTCAATGGCATACGGCGCTGCGCCTTGTCCTATGGGTGGGTACGGAAAGGGCTGCGGCAGGAACTGCGTTTTTACGCCGGCGCGATTGCAAAAGACCATCCACCAGATGCCGACGCCGATTTGGGCCAGCGAAATCACAGCAGTGACCGCCCCTATGATGAAAAACATTTTGGGATCCACGCCGTTGCCGGGAGGCGGTTTGAGAAAGAAAACCATGGACGTGAGGATTCCGAACGCGCCAAACACCATCAGGAGAATGGAAATAATGATGGTGGAAATACGCGCCCAGTTTTTGAGCTGAAGCAGACCGACAGCCGTGACGATCCCCCAGACAGCGGGCAGCGCATAAAAAAGCGGAAGAACAACCCTCATCGCGGTGAAGAACATGGGCGGGAGTCGCGGATCGTTTCCCGGTGGAACGGCCATAATCATGGCGAATGCCATAAACGCCGACATCGCCAGCAAGAGCACAGAGCCAATGAGCTGCAAAATTGCGATTACGGTTATCCCGGCAGAACGGTTCTTTTCAGGCACAAGGACCTCTTTGGAGTTGAAAAATTGGTAACGATTGTACCCCGAAGCGTGAAAATCGGGGCGATCTGCAGGTCGGGCGATCCCGGAACAGATTTCTAGTGAATGGAGGCCCCAGGTTCGGAGGAAGTTTTAGATGATCCTGCTTGCTGGCTGCTCAACGAGGCATTCACCACGTGGTCAGGATTACTGGAAGCGTCAAATATCTGCGTTACGCCGTTGTTGATGGCCGCCTGCAACGTGAGCACGTTGGTTTCCGGCGTGAGCACTCCGACAAAAGCCTTGGGAAAAATAAGATGAACGACGCCCGCCAGCGGCCAGCCGTCACCGCCTTCAGCCAACCGGGAAGAGATTACGGCCACATCAAAGAAATGCTGCGTAAGCGCCAGCAGAGCGGTTGGGAGGTCACGGGCCAGAATGGCAACGTATCCTTTGCTGACAAAGGAGCTCTGAAAAGCCGAAAGCACGCTCATGTCCGCATGGACAATCAGCGCTGTCTTCGTCGTTTTAATCGGCTCACTCATTGCTGTTCATTTCCACGTGCCGGGTTACTCTCGGAACGCCATCAATCGCCTGACTGCGCGTTTCAGTTCGTCCAGGTCCACTGGCTTGGTCGCCAGATAATCCACTTTCATCTGCAGGGCGGCCGCGGAATTATCCACGCTGGCGTATCCGGTACAGAGCACCACTGCAGGTTTGGGATGCAATTGCAACGCTGCGCGCGCAACTTCCAGCCCAATGTTTTCTTTCTCCATGTTCAGGTCGGTGATCACCGCGTCAAACTGGTGCCCGTTCTGCAGCAGCTTGAGTGCGCTGGCGCAACTGTTTGCGGTGCGCACGGCATAGCCATCGCGCTCAAAGACCATTTGCAACGTGAGTGCCACGTTGGTTTCGTCGTCGACGATGAGGAGAGAGGGCTGCCGAGCCATAGAGGGATAAAAGCTTTGGAATCGTTAAATGTAATTGTACTCCTCTGGGCGGCTGAAATGGCCGATCTATCTCCGTCTGGAAGCCTGCGGCCGATGGCTTCTGCTGGCGCAATTGCGGGCAAGCAGCAGCCTTACGACTTTTCTGATCTCCTCGACTTCCAGCGGTTTAAAGCCGCAATAGTCCACGCGCAGGGCCAGAGCAGCGCGCAACCGCTCAACGTTGGGATATGAGAGGTAAACAAAGATCGCCGGATGATAATCCAGAGACTTGGCTTCACGCGCCAGACGTAGTCCCAGAGCTTCTGCTTCCAGATCCAGCTCTGTAATCAGAACGTTCCAGCTCTCTTTTTGCAGCAAGGCGGTTGCTTCGGAATAGGAGGTTGCGGTACTCACCTGATAGCCATCCCGTTCAAGAATCATCTTGAGCGTCACAATCACGCTCGGTTCGGGATCAACTAGCAGAACAGACGGCATCCGCACTCAACATATTACGTGATTTGTAAGCAATATTCATTAGTTAGGATGAATGCGGCAGGTGACGAGTTGCGTTCCCCGTAAATTTGAAGGAAAAGAGCGGCCAGGAAGCAGGTGCGCACGTTTTGGCGCTCCTGTCTGATGGATTCCCGGCCACCCAGAATGGCTGCGTTACGGCACTTGAACAAAGATCATGGAGCGAGTACCGGCTCCGCTGGAAAACGGCGATCCTGCAAGGTTGGTGAGAGTGCCTTGTGTGTAGTTGAACGCGTACCCGCTGATGTTGTTGGAAGACGAGTTCGTGCAGTTTCCATTTGCAATCTGCTTGGGGAAGCAGAAGCTGCCGTTGGTGACATAAGCAAACTTGTTGCTCGGGTCGATCGCTACACCGTTGGGCTGCGCTCCGGTGTGGTAGAGAATGCCGCTATTCAGAAGCTGGATGGCATCCACGTTGCGATTGAAATCAAGCGGCTCAACCAGATTGGTTTCTTCGCTCACGGCAAACACGCGCCAGCCCTGCCGATCAGAAGAGAGGGCTTCAAACAGATGCTGCGTCGCAAAAGAATTTATGCGCTCAGGTACTCCGGTGGTCTGGTTGATTCCATACACCTGAATTCCTTCAAAGGTCGCCGCCCCCAGAGGATTGCAGGAGATGAACAGGTTCTTGCCTTGCGGATCAATGGCAATGTTCGGCAGCAACAGATTGCTGTTGCATTTCTGGTTGAACAGGCTGGCTCCATTGCCCACGTTGCCCAGCGATCCGTCTGCATTGCGCGCGATGGAAACAAGCTGCTGCTGATTGTTGCTATCGGCCACCAGCGCAAAAACCCAGCGTCCCTTGGGATCCACGGCCAGCGGCGCTTCACCGCTGGTGTTGAATCCCGCGGCAAAAGAAAAAGGCGTGCCGACTTGCGTGAGTGATCCGTCTGCATTTACGTGGAGAGCATCCAGCGCCGTCGTGAACGTTCCATTTTGGATTGGGCCTTGCGCGTAGATCGTGGTACCGGCTGCATCACCGGCGATTTGTGTGGCTTGAAAGCTAACGGCGCCAATCTGCTCGTAAGAGTGGGAGAAAGTTAAGGCGCCTGTGCTGGGATCGATGGCGAAGGTTTGCAGTCCGCATCCAGGGCACTGGCCGCCACTCACGACCAGGAATTTTCTGCCTGCAGTGGATGCCAGATAATCGGGCTGGTCGTTTAAGAACGGCGACCCGCCAGTGGAAGTAAGTGCTCCTGTGGTGGTGTTCATTTTATAAATGGAAATGCCGCTGCCGAGCGTGTCGGCTGTGTAAACAAAGGTTGTTTGGGCTGAGGCGACCGTAGCGAGTCCGCAGGCGCAGACCAGCACGGCAAGAACGAAGAGACGCGAACGCATAGGTAACACCCCTGTGTGTTTTTCTAGCAATAAAGTGCGGGGGAACAGAGGCGCAAGCTGCTGCTGTTCTGGATTGATGCGCAATCTAGGTGAGCTGTTGCTGCTGGATTTTTGGGGGAATCCGGTGCGTTGCGACAGAATTTTACATAAGCTTCATAAAGTTGTCGTCGGCCAGCCATTTTGGGCGACCCGCTGCTCCAACGCTGCAGCTGGCCCAAATCAGCCATTCCGTCTGGCTGAAAACCACCACCTTGTAATTGCGTGGTCAGCAAAGGCAAATAAAGTCAGCAGTTAAAGCCACCGCCAGTTGGCCCATGAAGTGCATTTATATACTGCCCAAATTCATTTAGTTTTATTGTGTTCACGGGCTGGCAAGAACTATTCCTGTTCGGAGGCGAACTTGAGAGCATCGCAATGTTCCAGCGGCATCGTAAAAAATAATCGTCCTTTCCGTGCGATGAAATTATTCGTGGCGATCGTCGCATTTGGCGTGGCGGCGCTTTCGGCCAACGCGCAGCGCAAAGTCGCGAGCCCTTACCAGGGAGAAGGTGACGGCGTCAGCGCGGGCGGTAACTGGGTTGAATTTCGTTCTGAAGACAAAATGACGGCGGCCAGAACAGTCCGCTTTGAGCTCCAGGCCGATAATTACCTGAGCCTGAGCCCGGACTACAAGCCGCGGATAGAAATGGTCTGCACCAATCGCAAATACACTTATGCCGATTTCAATCCTGGTATGCGTCTCGGTCCGCCAAACCGTCCCGGCTTTTGGGGACAGCCGCAGATTGAAGTGATGGTCCGCATTGATGACACGCACCATTATCACGGTTGGAACTGGATTCGCGGCCGCTTCCTCTCCATGGACAAAGGCACCACGCGCCAGGTATTGGGCGCGCACATCTTCAAGGTGCAAATTCCCGGACCACGAGGGCCGGAGATCGCGGAGTTCTCTCCCGCTGGTCTTGATCTGGCGCGAGTCAGGGAAGATTGTGATCTGAAGCCAAAGAAGCCAAGCAAGGACTGAGCGCGCATCGCGATTTTCAAAAAGAAGCGGCGTCAGAAAAAAAGGAGCACGTCGCGCTTAGACGGCAATGGCTGTGCGTCCATTCCCATTCATCAGGCGCTCGATGGCGTAGATGAGTTCCTCCGGTGAGTCATTCACGTGAATGTGTGAGTCTGCATGCAAACTGGCCAGTGCCTGGCCGTCTTCAATCAGGATTACAGGCAGAAAAAAATCTCCCTTGATGCAGCGCACAAATTCAGCGCGCTCCGCGATGGAAAATGCATGGCCCACAATTGCCAGGTCAAAATGGCTTGAACCGCACAGCCGAAAAACATCTTCCAGGCATATGGCGGCCGTCACTTCAAAGCCCGCCGTGCGTAGCGATGCATTTCTGGCGCTGCCCAGATCGCCGAGTCCGATTGAGAGAATATTTCCTGATGTGCTCATACCGGCTGTCCTCTATCGAATGGCTGTATTTTCAACAGCCAGAAACTTCCATGGCTCATGGGCAGTATTGTTTCCCGACATTATTTTTCGCGCCCTCAAATGCTCTGGGCTTCATGCCTGGGCGGTGCCGTGCATTTTGAGGTGGCCACGGAAGAATGCAGGTGCCATAACATGACGCCCAGTTTCCCTCTTCACTGTATGTGAGCGGCAATGCCTGAGGCTTCAACATTGGCTAAGCGTACCGCCGCACGCAAAAACTGTGCTGTACACTATTGAACAACAAGGGCTCTTTCTTAGTGTCATTTTGGGCGCGGTCCGGAGGGGCACCAGGATCGCAGCAAAATGATCGCAGGAAAATGGGAAAATTCTAATATCCAGTAAAAAGCTCGCCGTGTAGGCGAGCCATGGTGTTTTAGATTTTTGTTGAGTGACGGCGCGGCCGTTTAAGCGGCTACGGCCATCTCCTGCGTTTCAATGTTGATGTTCTTGGCGCTGCCGGCCCGAGGCAACAATGTCCGCAATTTCATGCGCGCTTTGTGGAGTTGCGATTTGCTGTTTCCAATCGAGCAGCCCAGCATTTCCGCAATCTCATTGTGCTCATAGCCCTCCACGTCATGCAGTATGAAAATAATGCGATAGCCTGGAGCAAGGCTGGAGATGGCATTTTCCAGGGTCATGCGGTCAATTGAGCCATGAAGCGAGTCGTCCCGTTTGCCAATGTCTTTTCTGGGACCATCTTCCGACTGCGGATCTAAAGTCTCTTCCAGCGAAACCTCAGGTAGTCCTTTTTTGCGCCAGTGCATCAGGATGATATTTACTGAGAGACGGTGCAGCCATGTTGAGAACGCCGACTCGCCGCGGAACGAGGCGATCTTGCGATAGAGTTGGAGGAACGCTTCCTGCGTAAAGTCTTCCGCCTGGGCGTAATTGTTGGTCATGCGCAGGCAAAGTGAAAAGACACGCCGTTTATGGTGCATGTAAAGCGCTTCAAAACATTGCGCATCGCCCGCCTGCGCTTTCCGGATGACTTCAGCTTCCGTCATGCCGGCAAACATCACGGCTGTTTTTTTGGGCCTGGTTTCATTATTCGGTGAAACCAGAGTTGGTTGCGGCAACGCTTTTCCGGGTTTTTTTAACAACAGTTGGGGCAATGTGTCTCTTTTCTCGGAACATTTCTAGCAGCGTAGTTGAGTATGATGCTGGCTGAGTAGCTGGTGTTGCTTGGGAACACATAGTAATGGTGAAAGCGCATACGGCAGCCGATCTTCATCGGCGTTTAGCTAAGCGGCAGCTGGTTTTCGCGAATCAATCAATCTGACTTCGCCGGTGCGCGGCCCTTTGTGCAGAAGCGGGACGGATTACGAAATCGAAAAGAATCAAAATCGCGACGTTCTATCGCTTAAGCATTTGGCCTGTCCCTGTCTGGCGCGATCATGGCTTATTGGATGCAACCAGGTTTCTGTGGGTTTTTTAAATCTCTCTTTGCGAATACTCACGGTGTAGGGGGTGCGCCGGTGTGGCCTCGCTCAAAAGTAATTTCCACCGGAGTATCTTTCGGAAAAACCACGTCCTTTCCGCGAGAAAGGAAGTTTGAATACACTGACATTCCTGCGCCATAAAAGCCCAGAGCGGACGAGAACGCCTTTGAATTGGACGCCAGGCTTATTACCGCGCCTACCAGTTTGAACCCGGAGCCGCCCGAGAGAGTTCGCGATCCGGGATCGGCAACGCCGTCCGATGCGCCTGAGTCGCTTTCCGGATGTGAAGCGGCAGCGGCAACCACAAGAGAAAGTCCGGTGGAAAGATAGCGGGTCTTGCTGTCAGTAGTGCGGGCGCCGCCTTCACTATCCAGCTTCATGTTCGCGGCGCTATCCACCTCAACGCCTTCCAGGCTGCCGTGCATAGCTTGTACCTGGCCCTCGGGCGTCTCTATCTTTTCAAAGACAACGCGCAATTCACCGTTATGGTGCAGCTTGCCTGCCGGTTTGGCGTGCGTTACTTCACCAATGATGCGGCTATTGGCCGGCAGCAGCAGTTGATGGCTTGCGTTGAAGACCGGCTGCGTTAGCACCGCTTCAATCGGGGTGCCGTGGCTCGCCGTGGCTGAGCTGACCGCAGCGGTGAGTCGCGCGTGCAGCATCGTGTCCGGGGCCGGTTCCATGCCGATGGAGCCGAGCTGTTCCGGCACGCGCGCCACCGGCCCGAAATCAAGCGGCGCTTTTAAATCGGCGTCAAAGCTCGTTCCTGGTTCCAGATACTGCCTGCGGTAGGGTAGCTGTGCCAGCAGGTATTGCTTGGCGCGCTGCATTTTGCCGGGCGATTTGATCTCCGTCATGGCCCTATGGTAAGTGTCTTTTACCTGCTGCTTCGCGCTGTCAACGGCCTTGGTTGCGGCATTTTTCCTTGTCGTGGCTCGCGCAGGATCGCTTATCAAATGAATCACGTTTTGCGTGCCTCGCGTTGCCGTGGTCACTACAGGCAGCTCTCGCCCATCGGCCAGGATGATCTTGTCAAAGGTGACGGTGTACTGATGCGCAGGGGTGAAATCAGCGTCTGCGTATGCCATGGTGCGGCGCAGCTTTGAGACACGCTCTACTCGGGCCACGTGCCCGCGAACCTTGCTGCCCGCCGGGATAACCGCTTGATCAAACGCGTAGACTGTATCGGTAACTTTCCCGTTTACTGCTGCTCCCGCGCGCGCAATTCGCACTCGCTTGGTGATGGCGATCCGGATCGGCGTACCCGCAGGCACTGCTAGCTCGATTTGCTGCGGACTTGCCGCCTTTTCAGCCGGACGGTCCGCCGTGACAGCTGTGGAAGGACGCTGAAGAAGCTTTGGGTTCTCTGGCTGCTGTTGTTGCTGGTTTCCACGGGTTTGTGCCTGCAGAGCGACCGAGCAAAGCAGGATCAATCGAAACGAAAAAGCAAAGGGAAGGGACTTCACTGGCTGAAACCTCTAAGAACAGGCGAGCGTACCAATATGCCTTTATTTATTGATTAGTATACATTCGCCCCCTCAGGAGCTTGAACTTTAGATGCGTAGCCGGTCAATGGATGACACATAAATCACGCAGCGCAAATGTAGTGTTTTACAAGGGGGAAAAAGGGCGTCCCGGCGACGCCCTGATCTTCTTAGTAGAGGCGATTGCTAGAAAACGTGCGGCCTAAAGTCTTTTTGCGGAGAGTGCAATAGAGCGCCCAGACCAGCGCAGCCGCGCACAAGCTTACCAGTGATGTCCGCAGGAGTGAGGCAGTCCCCACGGAAAGCGAGAGCCCCGTCCCCAGCGCAACGTACGCGGCAAAGCAAACAGGGCACTTTGGAAGCAACGCCACAATCAGCGCGGGCACCGAGAACTTTGCCAGGGTAAAACCGCGTCGCTTAGCGGCCGACGGATGGGTTTCGCCATCCGCAGCCTTGCTTAGACCACTGGTTTCTCCGCTCG
Organism: Acidobacteriaceae bacterium; assembly: GCA_027307045.1. GTDB lineage: Bacteria > Acidobacteriota > Terriglobia > Terriglobales > Acidobacteriaceae > Angelobacter. The sequence continues at coordinate 14,152 of DAHUXR010000062.1, read as the reverse complement.
TTACCGTTTGGCAGCACGTTAGTCGGTTCATTTGCGACTCTCATTCCCGCAGCAGGACGCAGCTCCTTTCTGCGCCGCCGCACCCTTTTCCTCGGGATAGCGGTCATGATGGCGGACCCATGACATGGTAAAGTCCAGGCCGTCTTCGTCGCGACCCTTGGGAACCATGTCGAGGAAGTTGTAAGCGCCCAGCAAAATGTCCAGGCCACGCCCATACGTTGAGTAGGTGTGAAAGAGATTGCCCGCAGCGTTTTTGTAAAAGACGCTGGCGCCCGGCGCTTCTTCACGGGGGAAGTCCTGAATCAGGTAGTTGTAATAGGTCTTGTGCTGCGCAATGTCGTCCTGCGTGAATGACACGTTGTAGTCGTAATTGAAGTCATTCCCAAAAGACGACACCCACTTGAAGCGCCAGCCCATACGCTTTTTAAAGGCCTCAACCTGTGCGATGGGCGCTCGTGAAACCACGACAAAGCTTACGTCGCGATTCGCAAGGTGCACCAGGCTGCCTTCAAAGTGGTCGCCCAGGAATGAGCAACTCGGGCAGCCTTCCTCCCATCCCGGCCCAAACATGAAGTGATAGACGATTAACTGGCTCTTGCCGCCGAAAAGGTCGGCCAGAGTCTCCTTGCCCTCGGGCCCATCGAAAACATAATTCTTTTCGACTGTCACCCACGGCAGTTCGCGCCGGAGCCGGCTTATTTGGTCGCGCTGCCGGGTAAATTCTTTTTCTTTGCGCAGCAGCTCCTTGCGAGCGGCAAGCCACTCCGCGCTGGAAACAATCTGGTGATCTTCAATTGCGTTCCTTACTGTCAGTTCTGCCATGATACTTTCTCCTAAAAAGATTTTGGTTAAGGACCCGTTGAGGTGCGGGCCCGCGTTGCAGGTTTGGCGGTCTAACTCTTTTTCTTTTTCCTTGAATTAGTTCCGGTCTCAGTATTTTCTTGTTCCGCAAGTTCCTTGATCCCCAGCAGGTGGCTTGACCATACTTCCTGAAAAGGGCTCACCCAGCGCTCATAAATCTGGCGAATGGGAAAAACATTCAGCGAGTTCACTCGTTGCCGGCCCTCTTCCCGCGTGTGGACCAGCTCGGCTTCACGCAACACGTCCAGATGCTTCATCACGCCAAAGCGCGTGAGGTGCGGGAACGCGTCCACAATCTCAGTGGTGGTAAGCGGCCGGTCGCGCAGCAGGTCTAGGATGGAGCGCCGCGTAGGATCTGCCAGCGCTTTCCACACCGGATCCAGCTTGTCCTTGGGGCCTGGAACGATTCTGGGCACGTGGTTTACTCAGCGTCCTTTTTTAGTTCGGCCAGCATGTGGCCCCATCCAGCGCTCACGCCTTTGCGGTGTTCAGGATTAATCATGCCGAGCGCGCGGTGCCGCAGCGTGACCTGGCTGCCCCCGGCGGTTTTATCGACCTTGATTTCAATGTGGTTGTTGGCCGGATACGACATGAACATTGGGCCGCTCAGCTCCAGCAAACTTGGCGGCTTGATGACCTGGACAAAGCCCCAAAGATGTCCAATGCCATTGCCTCTGTCGCGATACCAGCGGCCGCCGGGTTTGGCTTCTATCTGCAATTCCAGCGATTCCCCATTGGGACGTGTATTCTTCTTTCCGAACCGTTCCAGCACGGACGCAAATACTTTGTCGGGTGCTGCCTTGATGTCAATGCGCTGCTCAACGTCGAGTGTCAAATCTTCTATCTTCATGTTTCTTATCTCCTCGATATTTATTATGTGAGTAAATAGTAACGTGACTATATTGTCACGTCAAGAGCCGCAAGAAATTTATTTTTTCGGGCGAAGCAGCTCAGGATCGATGAGGAATTAGCGAGGTTTATGAGCGCGGCTTCGTGAGCAAGAGGTTCATGAGCTGGGGTTATGCTCGGGTGTTCATGAACAAAGCCTGTTGATATCCTGGTTTTCCAGAGAGCGCTTTGGCGCGCCGTGACGGACAACGTTGAGCATGGCGCGTCCCACACATTCAGTGGTGGTCACGTATTTGGGCAATAGCCGCTTCCAAACCGGATAAAGCGGCCCCATCACGGCATACAAAGCGCCATACCATTTGGTCTTGGTGCGAATCCGGTGCAGCGGCTGGATGTATCCCGGACGGAACATATAGGCGGCGCGGAAAGGCATCTTCAGCAGATCATTTTCCGTTTTGCCTTTTACCCGCGCCCACATCATGCGACTGCGCTCGGTGCTGTCAGTGCCCGCGCCTGAGACGTAAATAAACGTCATCGCAGGATTGAGACGGACAAGAACCTTGGCCACCGCAATCGTCAGGTCGTAAGTTACTCGACGATAGTCCTGCTCGCTCATACCCGCGGCTGATATTCCAAGACAAAAAAAGCATGCATCAAAGCCTGCGAGCCGGCTTTCGAGCGGAGAGAGATCAAATAAATCCGATCGCACGATTTCCTGCAGCTTTGGGTGCCGTTGTCCAGTGCTGGTACGGCCAATAGCAAGAACATTGTCCACGTCGCCCGCAAGCAGGCATTCGCGTAGTACGCCCTGGCCAACCATGCCCGTCGCGCCAAAGAGAATTACTTTCACGTGAAGCTCGCCTTTCGCCTGCCGTTTATTGCGCCGACTCAACTACACTTAATGGACGCATGGCTGATGACCCCAATTCTGGTCTTAGTATATGGCCGGGCCTGATTCAGAAGATCCGTGCGCGCACGCCTGCTCGCGTTATGGCTGATCGCACAGGAGCGGCCTACCGCACCGCAACCCAACTCCAATTGCGCCAGGACCACGCTACGGCGCGTGACGCCGTCCGCGCTGAATTTGAGTTGGAAAGAGATATGGGCGCGGAGTTTGTGCAACGGTGGAAACTTTTCAGCGTCTCGACGATGGCAGCATCGAAGGACGAATATCTGCGGCGACCTGATCTGGGTCGACGGCTCGATGAAAACGCGCGGGAGTTGTTGCTCGCGCAGTGCCAATTGAATGCCGATCTGCAGATTGTGATTGGCGACGGCCTTTCCGTGACCGCAGTCTCCACTCAGGTTCCGCCATTACTTCCGATCCTGGCGGAAAAGGCACAATCACGCGGATGGGCTCTTGGCCATCCCTTCGCAGTCCAGTATTGCCGCGTTGGAGCGATGAATGATGTAGGGGAGTTGCTTCAGCCGAAGGTGGTGGTCTTGCTCATCGGCGAACGTCCCGGTTTGGCGACAGCAGAGAGCCTTTCCGCGTACATGGCATATCAGCCACGCGCAGGCCACAATGATTCCAACCGCAATCTGATCTCAAATATCCATCCGCGGGGTGTGAACACTGAAGCCGCTGCGTCGCGGATCATCGACCTGGCAGAACAGATGATGCAACGCCAAACCAGCGGAGTGGAAATCAAGGAAGACCTACCGAAAGCGAAATGGCTGAAGTGAAGACATTTGGTAATTGGGTAATCTGGTAAATGGATAAATCGAATTTCAACTCGCGACGTACTGGGCACTACCGAGGATTTTAGGGTTACGCGCTCCAAACCATTTACACCTTGAAGCACTGGCCCGCCAAATCTACTTCATCGCCTTCTCCAGCCCAGCTGCCAGTTGCTTCCTTGCGCTAGCCTCGATCTTCGCTGGCTCGCCCCCTTTATATAGGCCCATCTCATGGAGCCACGCCATGAACTCCGGCGCGGGTCGCAGGTTGAACAAGCGACGGACGGCCAGCGCGTCATGAAAGCTCGTGGATTGATAGTTCAACATCACGTCGTCTGAGCAGGGCACGCCCATAAAATAATTGCAGCCGGCGGCCGTGAGCAGCATGAGCAGGTTGTCCGCCGAGTTTTGGTCTGCGGCGGCGTGATTGGTATAGCAGACGTCGCAACCCATCGGGAGGCCAAGCAGTTTGCCCATGAAATGGTCTTCCAGTCCGGCGCGGACGATCTGGCGCTCGTCATAAAGATATTCCGGACCGATAAAGCCAACCACGCTGTTGACCAGAAACGGCCCAAAGACGCGGGCCACGCCGTAAGCTCGCGCCTCCAGAGTGAGCTGATCAATGCCGTGATGTGCGTCAGCGGAAAGCGCGCTGCCCTGGCCGGTTTCAAAATACATGCAGTGCGAGATCGGGTGATCGGTTGATCCAGTGATCGGGTGATCTGCTGACGCAGTTTTGTGGTACTTAGATCGGTCGTCGTTCGAAGCACGAGCGTTATCACCATGAAGCGTCCGCTCTTGTTTTCCGATCACCGGATCGCCGGATCTCCCGGTCCCCCGATCTTTGTGGTGTTCCAGCACGCGTTCTCTTCCTTCGCGCAACATGCTCAGAGTGATGCCAAAACTTTCATTGGCTTTTTGCGTTCCCGCCACGGACTGGAACAGCAAGTCCAGCGGTGCACCGCGTTCCATGGCTTTGAGTTGAGTAGAGATGTGCGCCAAGCAGCAACCTTGCGTGGGAATTTTGTACGCCTCAATCAGCCGATTAAGCGCATGCAGAATGGCGCTTACACTCTCGACTGCGTCAGTCGCGGGATTGACGCCAATCACGGCATCGCCACAGCCATACAGTAGGCCGTCGAATGCCGAGAGCAGGATTCCCGCTGCATCGTCCGCAGGATGGTTGGGTTGCAAGCGAATGCCCAGGACGCCGCGCTGGCCCATGGTGTTGCGGCAGTGCGTGATCACGCGAATCTTGTTGGCGGCCAGCACCAGGTCTTTGTTGCTCATGAGCTTGGTAACGGCGGCGGCAATTTCCGGCGTTATCGCCCAGTGCAGGGATTTCAAAGTGGGTTCATCGGTTTCGTCGCTTAGGATGAATTCGCGAAACTCGCCGACCGTCATGCTCTTGATGGTCGAGAAATTGTCCTGGTCGTGGGTCTCAAGGATCAGGCGGCTGACGTCATCCTGCTCGGGAGGGATGAGCGGATTGGCCACAATTTCCGCAAGCGGCAAATCGGCCAGCGTGAACTTGGCGGCCACGCGTTCCTGCTCAGATTCGGCCCCCAGCCTGGCCAGTTGGTCGCCAGATTTTTCTTCATTGGCCTTGGCAAAAAGATCGGCTAAATCGCGGAATTGAAAGCTTTTGTGCATTTCCACACGACAATCATTATCCGCTGAAACGTTAAATCTCAGCAATCGCAACGGGAATGAGCTGTATCGCGTTCAACAGCGGGGCTGTGTCAATTCGGCTCAGCCGCATCTCTTCACAAAATTAAGCCTTTTTTTACTTGCTTTCGCCCCTCTCAGGGGACAATACTGCAAACAAATCTAGAACTGATTAAGGCGAGGGTTAGTCGACGGGACAAAACTATGCGTCCATCAGTCCTTTCTATTTCCGCAGAGAGGGTGTTGGCCCCGATCCGAAATGCCGTTTTGGCGCATGCCGGATACGGGGTGATACCAGTCTCCACGGTCGATGCCGCGCTAAGAATTCTTCGCATACGCCATGTTTGCGCTATTGTGATTGCCAATTCCGTGCCCGTACTGGAACGTCGCCGCGTCTGCTCAGAAGGGCACAACAAACGCATTCCTTCTGTGGTGCTTGATCCATACGACCAGAGAGACGAAGACGAATCTGAACTGCACGTTAACCCGCTCGACGGTCCCGAAGCGTTCCTGGACGCACTGGCCTCCCTGATGCAGCGCGATCATCGCCACGCCTGAGCTTTTACTCTGATGAACGGACGCTGATAAACTTTTAGCAAATGCCCCGCCGTGCCAGCGAAAGCACAACACTCGATTCCTCGCCGACCGATCTTTGCGCGCTGAATGAAGAAATCATTGCGTGCACGCTCTGCCCTCGGCTGATTGCGCATTGCCGCAAAGTGGGCGAGATCAAACGCCGCGCTTACCTTGACTGGGATTACTGGGCCAAACCCGTGCCCGGCTTTGGAGATCCCAACGCGCGCCTGCTGATTCTTGGCCTTGCACCCGGCGCTCATGGATCAAACCGGACAGGCCGACCTTTTACCGGCGATGGCTCCGGCAACTTTATGTATCCCATCCTGCACAAAGCTGGGTTTGCTTCACAGCCGACGGCTGTCCGTCGTGAAGATGGGCTTCAACTCATTGACGCCTACATTACGGCTGCCGTGCGCTGCGCTCCGCCGGAAAACAAGCCGCTACCGGAAGAGATTGGAAATTGCGCTGCATTTCTCGATCGCGAATTTGCCGCGCTGACGAAAGTGAAAGTGGTGGTGGTGCTGGGAAAGATCGCCTTTGATGCGTATCTGAACTATCTGAAGCGACGCGGTGAGTTGAAGTCGAAGAGCGGCATCCTCTTTGGCCATGGCGAGACATATAAGCTGCCGAACGGCTGCACACTGCTGTGCTCGTACCATCCTTCACTGCAAAACACGCTTACCGGTAAGCTGACGGAGAAAATGTTTCTGGATGTGTTCAGGAAGGCGAGAAAACTAGTCTCGCGCTGAACCTTTAGCCTTCTTCTTCGCAGGCGGCTTCTTCTCCGGCTCTACGAATGGAATGCATCGATTGGTGGTTTCCCCAATTACAGGATCTTTATGCTCTGAATTATGGGCAAAGCACCAGTTCGGGAATGACGAAGGATAGCGCTGGCGCACTTCGCTGGGAACGTCAGATTCCTTCACTTCTTTGAAGTCAAAATCAATCTGCCCGTCTTGCTTTACCGTTGCCAGCAGATAACCGTACACGTCTTCCCTGGCTTCCGGACCTGGCTTTATGCCGTCGGGAAGCGGGTAGCGGACTGCTCCCGCAGTGCCTACAATCCACCCTGGCAGGCGTTCCGCCGCGGCTTTTGCATCGAAGATGCCTTTCAAATAGAAATGAGAATGGCTGGCCAGCACGTAAACGTGCTTCTTTTTCTGCAACTCGACCAAAGCCTTATAGACATGATTGCCGGTATTGCAACTTTCCTGTAAATCTTGCTTGTCTGTGATGGATGTGTCGCACATCGCATGCTTTTTGGCATTGCTGTCCGGCAGGGCCTCATGCATGCCTACTACAACGGTGGAGATCTCTGTATTCTTTGCAGCCCGTCCAAGAATGCAATCAAACCAAACCACTTGGTCCTGTGAATAATTGCCCGCTGAATCTTTATAGGAAAAGCTGCCGGAAGAGTTATCAAGATAAATGAAGTCCACCGTGCCCTGTATCCAGTGATAGTAGGGCAGTGCGGAAACATAACTCTTTTTTGCGGCCTCCTGGCACGGCTTGCTCGGGTCCGCGGCGATCAACTTGCCCTCATCGCGCACCATCTGGCGTCGTGGCGTTGCCAGCCAATCTTCAAATTGAGAGGAGAACTCCGCGCCGGTTTTGGGTGGGATTAGCTCATGATTGCCAATGCCGAGATAAAACCGAGTGGTGCCGAAAGCCGCAATCTGATGATCGATAAAGTCAGGCCATGCGCGGTCCAGATATGATTTGCAACTCAGATACTCGCCCTTCTTTTGCGCCTCAGCCGCCATGTCTTCATCGATCTTGTAGATGGCGCGCAGGTCGCCCAGATGCCAATAGAACGCGGGTTGATACCGCGAAAGGCTGTGGGCTGCAATCGTGGGCACCACGATATCACCGCAGTTGCGCGAGTCACCGGAGACGATGAACCGCCACGTACCTGGTTCCGGGGGAATGAATTTATCTTGTTTCGGCGAGAAAACGCTTCTGGTTCCACCAGCGTTCTGATATACCAGCAACGCCAACGCGATGATTGCCAAAGCGCTCAGGATAGCAAACGTTATCCAGCGCTTTCGGGTGCTGGGCTGGGCGCTCTCTTGGTTCTTTTGGGGACCAGGTTTTGCGGACTGTTGTTGGTTTTGATCAGACATGGTTTATACACCGTTACCGCCCGCTTGCGGGCCTGCCGGTGGATCGGCTTTTTTCTTTCCGGCAACAAAAAAGTCTCGCCATACCGCCACAGCAAACGTCATCGTAAACTCTTTGTAGAAACGGTATGCGCGCAAACTTCCCAGGAGCGCTGCCAGCGCGCACAGCAAAAGCAGGGCAGGCAGTCTTGCGGTGTCTTCGTAGCGATGGCCCATGCCAAATCCCAGGCCCAAAGCCGCCACCAGCAACGCTAATGCCGCAAGCCATTCCACAACGAGAATGCTTTTCTTGCGCAGGACCAGAGCTATTGTGCTCAGAACCGCCACAACAAGCCCCGCAGCCACAGCGGCGTAGGCAGCTTGCGAGGTCCAACTTCCGCGCAAAAAGCTCAGCGCCCAGCCCAGGTAATATACCGCGGCCAGTCCTAGGGAAGCAGCCACGCCCCGCATTAGCGCATACATCCCCTCGTATTGCTCAACGTAAGATGCTTCCTTTGCCGCAACCAGAAAGTGACGCGCCAGCAAAAACGCATCGTTTCGGTTGCCATCCTGCTCCTTGGTGGGTGTTGTGTTCACCGCCAAGTTCTCTTTTTTGATCCCGAATTTGTCTTCCACGGCTTCGGCAACGCCGGTTTTAACCGTGTCAGAAAGAGGTCCGCCATTGTCGAGGAGTTGTTGCGACGGAAACCGTTCACGCACCGCATTTCCATCTTTGCACTTTGACGCGGTCGATCGTAATACCTTGTCAGCAAACGTTTGTAGCAAGACGCCCGTTATGTATGCCAGCACAGCTCCCAGCAATGCAGACGTCCAGTCGCCTGACGGCAATTTGTGCTGTGCCAGTCCCAGCGGCAGCCAGAACAGCAAAAGCGCTGCTGCGCCGGGCAGGAAGTAGCCATAAATATCGTAGAAATTGAATTTTTCGATCAAGCGATCACACGTTCACTTCAGGGCCCGCCAGAGACAATTGGGAAAGCAGGGACTTTACCACATTGGGGATGCGTTGTGACTCATTTTTTGGAATGAAGATGGAACCCACTCGCTGGTGTCCGCCGCCGCCGAACTTTTCGAAGATGCGTCCTAACCCGACGCTGGGAAATTCCCGCCAGGGGTTGCGCATGGCGGTGACGGCCGTCCCTTCTTCAGAGTGGATGATTCCGACGGAATAGCGCGCATCGGGCACAAAATAGTACGCGGAATAGCGGTTGATCATCTCATCCTTGCCCTGTTCCGCCTCAAAGGTCGCAACAGCACCCGGTTCCATCCTGATCCGCTTTTCCACTTGCTTTAACCCGGCGCGGATCCGCCGCTCTACTTCATCCTGGCGGGTTCTTACCGCGTCCAGCGCAGCCACATGCTCAAGAGAGTGATTGCGCAACTCCTGGCAGAGAAACCGCGCGTACTCAGCGCCCGGCTCAAACAGGATACTGCGATTGATCTTGAGGGCCGCTGCTTCGCCAAGTATTGCTTCTTCCACGGATGAATATCGGGCAGAATCGATCTTTTCCGCCCACGCTACCATCGCCTCGAAATGCGGCTTGGTGGACAGCGACTCACGAAGATGGCGAAAAAGCAGCGACGCACAGGACCCCGCTTGCTCGTCAAAATACAATGGGAATTCTGCCAGACGCCGCTGATAGTCCGCTTCCGCTTCTTTGCTGAGCATGGAGGTGGCATGATGGTCAGCCCAGAAATCCGCGCTTGGGTGGTAGAGGAAATCGACAATGGCGCAGGGCCGCTTCAGTCCGCTGGCGAGCCAATTGTTGCGGACGGTGTAATTGACAGGGCAGAGCTCATCCACGCTCCAACCCTTTTGCGTCTCCAGAAACTCCCAGGAGAGCGCTGCGGAAACAAGCCCATCAAAGCACGGATAATGGAAATAAAGGGCTGCGCTTTTCGCCATAATGAACTGATTGAATTGGTGCTTGCTTAAATCAGCTTGCTACTTGAAACTTTTACGATGGACTGATGATAGTAAACCGGCCCATGAAGCAGAAACGCAAATCCTGTCCGCTACGCAAATCTCAAGGATAAGGGAATTCTGTTTCCGTTTTAAGCCGGATCACTTTGCCGCCACCAGCGTTTTCGCCTTTGCCAGTTCCTCTCGATCGGAATTCGAACCCTGGCAATTCCTGATCAACTGCGCGTAATAGCCTGAAGCTTTTTCCTTCTGTTGGGTCATCTCCGCTGCGCGGGCCGCGCCGTAAAGGCCATTGAAGCGGTTGGGATCGGTCTTGAGGGCAATCTCATACTCCACCAACGCGTCCTGCGGGCGATTCATCTCCAGCAGCATGTCCGCCAGCATCTCGCGCGCGGGAGTTTCTGTTTCGCCTTTACCCACTTTGTCCTGCTTATCGGCCACGGCACGCAGAAGGCGCAAAGCGTCGTCATTTTTGCCCTGAGCAAAGGCCAGCCATGCCTGGGTTTCGTCATGGTTATTGGCCATATATTTGGCTTCATGTGACTTGTCAGACTTCTTCGTCGCTTCAACCATGGCGTTGAATTGGTCTGCGGCCGTTTGCGCCGCGGCTGCGTCGCGCAGATGTCCGGCTGCCACGGCATGCGCCCAGTAAGTGAGCGCCTGCACAAAAGGACGCGCGTCTTTGTCCGGCTGAAGGGCCAGCGCTTCCTGCCATTGGCGACGCTCGAGTGTATATCGTGCGGCAAAGCCGGCCTTCATCGCGTCGTAATAATCCTGAAATTCCGCTTCTACATGGGGCTTGCGGATGGTCTGCAGTTCGTCCCATTCGGCCTTGGCTTTTTGATCATTGCCGGTCTGGAGGTATGCATATTCCAGGAAGTCAAGTGAGTGCATTTTGTGATGCATCACGTGCAGATGCATAGAGCCCATGTTGTCTGCCACGCGCAACGCAGCTTCATTGGACTGGATATCATCCTGCCAGAGGCCCAGGCGGGCAAAAATGTGCGAGGGCATATGTACGGCGTGGGCCGACGAAGGCGCGATGCTGGCATACTTGCGCGCCGCCACCAGGCCAAGGCTGGCCATTTGCGGATTGTCACAGGCATGAATAATGTAATGCGCAATGCCGGGATGGCCGGGATCCTGTTCAAAAAGCTTATTGAGAATAGCCACGGCCTTTCTGTGATTGGCCTGCGTTGGATCCTCTTCCGGCCCAGAGCCTAACAGTGACAACGCATAAAACACCGCGGCTTCACGGTCTTTGGGATAGTTGCGATAGACCTTTTCCATGGCAGCGGAATAGAGATCGGCCCGCTTCCGGTGGTCGATGGTGTCAGAGTCATGATAAAAAACAGCCAGCGCGTTGATGTATTCGCGCTCGCGGGCTGTTTTGGGCTTGAGCGCCGCCGCATGGGCCAAAAGATCGTTTCCGCGTTTGAGATCGGCCTTTGTGGGACGGCTCCAGAGTTGGTGATATAGGCTCAGCGCCTGTCCCCAATATGCCATGGCGCAGCCGGCGTCCTGCTTGGCGACTTCCTTAAACTGGTTTTCCGCCATTTCATATTCAAATGAATGCATCAGGGCCACGCCGCGTTCAAACGGCTTCTGCACAGCGGCGGCGCAGGAAGTGGGGAAAGACACGCTTCCTACGTTTTCATCGGGACCGAGATGATGGTGGCTTTCGTCCGCGAGCAGGGGAGAGGCGAGGCACACAAATGCAATGGCGAAAACAATTAACGTTGGTTTCATGAGAGAGACTCCGGCTCAATCCGAAGACTACTCACGGCGGATAGAGGTGTCAATCTCTCCGCCGAGAGCAAGTCTCTTTTTATTCTTCGTCCTTCGATGAAACAGTTGCTCGCGCCGGAAGCACCAGACTTTCCAGTTTGAGTTCAGGCAAGTTCGCGCCTTTCAGTTGCTGGTTGAGCGCAGGAATATCCTGCGCTTGCGTGGCCTTCCAGCGAGCCATCAACGGCGGCAGTTGTTTTTGCAGATCGGCAACAGCGGCTGCGGCCTGCGTGCTGGGGGCAACGTCAGCTTCCTGAAAGACTCCGAACAGCGTAAGGAACTTTGTCTTGAGACCGCCAAGTGTCGGAGGTTCCGTGCCTGCGCCGGGTCTACGCGTTGCGCCGCCGGCAAGAGCCTGCAGTTTTTGATCGAGCGCCTTGATCGCCGTCAGGGCTTCGCCCGTGGCCTTTAGCTGAAGGTCCTTGAGCTGTTTCCGCAATGCGCCGGCTTGTTCCGCGGCAGGAGAGAGCGTAAGCAGTTGTGTGTAGAGATCATTGGACAGCTTGAACTGCTGCTGCAAGCCGGTCAGCGACGTCTTGACGCGCGGATCCATCTTGATGGTGAGCGGCTGCGAATAGCTTTGGCCGTTTGCTGTTAGCACAACCGTATATTGGCCAGGCAACACCCACGGGCCGGATGGCTGTGGTGCGGTGTTGTGCGGGATTGCGGCAATGGGATATTCCGCCTCGACGCCGGGGACATTTGGATAATGCATGTCCCACAAGAAGCGGTGTGTACCTGCTGCGGCGGAAAGTGTTTGCGGCAGACGCACCCAGTAGGTGGGGATATTCAGCATCGGGTCGATGGGATCAGGCTTGTCCGCGCTGGAATATTTGCGGACGGTCTTGCCGGCGCTGTCTTTGATCTCCAGCGTTACAGGGCTGCTTGCAGCCGATTGCAGGTAGTAATCGATCACGGCGCCGTCCGGCGGATTTTCACCGGCAGGGAAGTCCGGCGGCAAGGGCGTGTCAGTGTTCATATCCCAGCGGACGCGGATGGCGGTTTGCGGCTTGAAGAGAAACGCATCTGCTGACGTGACTTTCTGATCGAACTGGCGCAGCGGAGTGATGTTGTCGAGAATCCAGAAGCCGCGGCCATGCGTGGCGGCAACAAGATCGTCACCTTTAATTATGATGTCACGCACGGAACTTGCTGCCATGTTGAGCCGCAGAGATTGCCAGTGGTCGCCATCGTCAAATGAAACATAGACCGCGCGCTCCGTGGCGGCCAAGAGCATGCCGCGGCGCACAGGATCTTCACGCACGGCATTCACGTTTTCATCGGCGGGAATTCCGTTGACGGTTTCAGTCCAGGTTTTGCCGGAGTCGCGCGTGCGCAGGATGTGCGGGCGCAGATCGTCGAGACGAAGCGTGTTGATGGCGGCGTACGCGGTCTGCGCGTCAAAATAGCTGGCCTCTATGATCGAGACCTTCTGGAATGCGGTCATATTCGGCGGCGTAACTTCGTTCCACTTTGCGCCGCCGTTAGTGGTGAGATGGATGCGGCCATCGTCCGTGCCGGCCCAAATGCGGTTGATATCGAGCGGCGAAGGCGCGACGGCATAAATCACGCCGCGCTGCGTGGGCTTGGCCGATTCCTCATTGCGATATTTGCCGACGCTTGCCGGGACTTCAAACGTCGGGCGCGTAAGGTCAGGCGAAATCTGCTGCCAGCTCTGGCCCCCGTTCATCGTCTTCCACAAAGTGTTGGTGGCGAAATAAAGAACGTGCGGATCGACCGGCGAGAACACGATGGGCTCAGTGCGGAGCATGCGATAATCCGGCGCGCGGAAAGGCTTGGGCGCGACCTGTTGCGCCTGGTTGGTGCGACGGTCATAGCGCGAGAGCTTGCCGCCATAGACCACGTCAGGGTCGAGCGGATCAGGCACGACGTAACCGTATTCTTCCGCCGCCACCGGGTGCCAATCGCGGAAGGTAATTTCGCCGTCGTTACCGCGGCTGGAGATGCACGCCGAGCCGCTTTCCTGCTGGCCGCTGCACAGGCGATAAGGGAAAGCGTTGTCAGCATTCACGTGGTACATCTGCGCGGTGGGCTGGTTGTACCATGAGCTCCAGGTCTCGCCGCCATTCACCGTGATGATGGCGCCCTGATCGCTGACGATGGCAATGATCTGAGGATTGTTGGGATTGATCCAGAGATTCTGGTAGTCGTCGCCGCCGGGCGCGCCGCGGAAGCCAGTCCAGGTCTTGCCGCCGTCGGTCGATTTCCAGGTGACCGTGCTGGTGACGATGACCATGTCAGCATCTTTGGGATTGAAGCGCGGCACAGAAAGATCGCCGCCGCCGATCCTGCCGGCCGGGCGCGCGTCCGTGGTGATCTGAGCCCAGGTCGCGCCTGCATCGTCTGAACGGTAGAGGCCAACGCTATTCGGCTTGGACGCGACAGAAGCCATCAGGCGGTTGGGATTGCTTTCCGCAATGGCGATATGCGCCTGGATGATTTCTTTGGGCAGGCCGCCGGTGAGCTGCGTGAACGTCTGGCCGCCGTCAGTGGATTTGAAGATGCCGCCGCCAGCGCCGTTCCACGCGCCATTTTCCCACGGACCTTCACGCGCTTCCCACAGCGTGGCGTAGACAATTTCAGGGTTGCTGGGATCGATCAGGACGTCTGAGGCGCCGACGTTTTCGTCGTCGGCTGCGGCGGCTGAGGTGTTGCTTGCAGCTGAGTT
>DAHUXR010000061.1 GCA_027307045.1 Acidobacteriaceae bacterium | reverse complement strand
GTTTGTATTGCCTTTGTCTTAGTCCGTCCATCTGGTGCGAGCCGGGTTTGGCTACTATTAAATTAACGACGATATTAACGACGATACTTATATTGCAAGAAACCTCCGCCTCTGCGTTCTCCTGTTTGGCATAGAATCTCTCTTCTTCCCCCCGATTCGGCCGCCCATGATTGATCTATAAAGGACGTGCACCTATGCGGGTATTTCTGACTTTTCTATTTCTGCTGGCCAGCGCCGCTACCGGCCTGACCCAAAAAAATGAAACCAAATCCAGCGAGAGCCTTGACGACGCCGCGGGCCTGACCATCTACAACCAGTCATTTGCCGTAGTGCGGCAAACCTTGCCGCTGGACCTTAAGAGCGGCACAAACCAGATTGAAATTACTGACATCACGGCGCACCTGGAGCCGGATTCGGTCATCCTGCGCGACCTCAAGAGTGGCCGCGATCTGCGCATTCTGGAGCAGAACTACCGCAGTGACGTTGCTTCGCAAGGCCGGCTGCTGGCGCTGTATGAAGGCAAGACCATTGAATTTCTGGTGCCAGATAAAGACGGCAACCGCAGGCTGGTGCCGGGAAAAATCATCCGCAGCGGATACACGCCGCACTACCAGGCATACAGCGCTTACGATCAGCAGTATTACCAGGCCCAGCAGGCCTATGTGGCCGCCGGCAACGGCGAGCCGATCATCGAGATCGACGGCAAATTGCAGTTCGGACTTCCCGGGCAGCCGATCTTTCCCGCGCTGAGCAATGACACGATTTTGAAACCCACGCTTTCATGGCTGTTGCAGAGCGACCGTCCCGGCAACACCAATGCTGAGTTCAGCTACGTGACCGGCGGCATGAGCTGGCACGCTGACTACAACGTGGTGGCGCCCGTCAGCGGCAACCTGCTCGATATCGTCGGATGGGTGACGCTCGACAACCAGACTGGCAAGACGTTCTCCAACGCCCACATCAAGCTCATGGCTGGCGACGTGAATAAGCTGCTGCCCTCGGCGATCGGCGGGCCAATTTCCGAATCATTCGGCATGGCGGCGAAAGCCGATTCTTTCGCGCCCGCCGTGACCGAACGCAGCTTTGATGAATACCATCTCTACACGCTTGAACGCCCCTCCACGCTCTATGATCGCGAAACCAAACAGGTCGAGTTCGTGCGCGCTTCTGGAGTTCCATCCCAACGGCTCTATGTCTATGATGGCCTCAAGCTGGACCAAAACTACCGCGGCTATTCCCAGGAAAACATCCGTGACATGGAAAACTTTGGAATCCAGTCCAATTCAAAAATCTGGACAATGGTGGAATTCAAGAACAGCAAAGAAAATCATCTCGGTATGCCGCTGCCCAAGGGCCGCGTGCGTTTTTACCGTCGCGATACTGACGGCCAGCTTGAATTCACGGGCGAGAACCTGATTGACCACACGCCCAGCGACGAGACCATCCGGCTTTATACCGGCAACGTGTTTGACGCCGTGGGCGAGCGCAAGCGCACTGCCTACCATCTTGAGCGCAATGCCCACTGGTTGGATGAGACGTTTGAGATCAAGCTGCGCAACCACAAAAAAGAGCCCATGGAGATCCGGGTGGTGGAGCACCTCTACCGCTGGACGAACTGGGAGATTCCAAAAACTTCAGACCCGTTCAACAAGCTGGACAGCAAGACCGTGGAATTTCGCGTGAAAGTGCCGCCCGATGGTGAAAAAGTGGTGACCTACACGGCGCATTACAGCTGGTGATTTAAAAAAAGGGCGGCTTTCGCTTTTTTTTGAAACGCTTTTGCCTGCCGTGGCACTACTTAAGAACGAAAGGATTTTACAAATGGCTCAGCAGCGTTCGGTAGGACCACTATTCAGTCTGGCAGGCGGCGCCACTGTCTCCTGGAGCATCAGCTTTGGTGTTGGCGTGGATGCCGGCATTGTGACCGCCGCTCCCAACATTGTTGATGACGTTCTGGGAGTTGTTCAGCTTCAGGCGCAGAACCAGGGGCTGGGCGCCACCAGTGATTCCAAGAATTTCTATACGGTAGATATCCATAATCCGGGCACGCAGCCTGTCGCCCATAATCTGAATTTACAGAATTGGTTATAACTATGAAACTTCACGTAATCAGCGCAAAAGGGAAACTGGTGGGGACATTTATCCCGCAACCGCAGCAGCCATCCGACCCCAAGACTCCCGTGTGCACGCCCGTTGCGGGACGCGGCCAGAAGTTGCATGAGGTGGAGATCGCCAACGCGGACTCTTACTATAGAGAGCGCCGCACCGCTGAATTGCACAAGATCGTGAAAAAGAAATTGAAGCTGAAGTAGTTCGTCGCCTGCGAACCGCGTTCATCGGCGGATCCAGCAACTAAATTTTCGGCCATTCACGCGCAATTATTTTCATTTCGCAGATTATTTTCTGCAATTCCGTACTTTCTATATTCCACGTAAACCTATAGTTTGCTATCCTGTCTATGCGTAGGAGTAACGCCCAAATGAAATGCACTATCTACAATCCGGTGCGGAGGCTGAGAGGACCAGTCGCTGGTTCTTATAGCCTGTGGGCGTTTGATCATCTTTCCAGCTAACCTCAGGCGCGTCAGTCCTACGCGAATCGACCCAACCTTGAGCAACGCTGCAAGCTAGCTCAGCCTGCAAGCTTAACCTTTGTATTCATACAACGGCTTTCAACCCTGTTGCTCATAGACGGCGAGGCCGACTTGCGCGCCGAGCCGCCTGCATCAGGAGCATAAGAAAACTGTGCCGTGAAGGAGCGGTATAGCGGTTTGGAGCGAAGCGACAGAAACAAAGCTGGGTGGCGAAGCTCGCGGTTACTTCGACTTGGTAAATCGACACGCCGTGATCGCTAGTTCCCCCGGCGAATTGCCAAGACAATGCGTCTTGCTCAAAGTAGACATCGGTCAGTGGCGAAGACCACGGTTCCTTCTGGTAGGCGCGAGAGCGTGCGGTTCAAATCCGCTACCCGTAGTCGCTGGTTCCCTGACCATAGTTTCAGTCGGTGGTGGATGACGGGAGATACTTCCGCCAAAGAACGACGCAGGTGCGGCGTGCGGGACGGAAACCCGCCGGAACAAGCGCTAGTAACGGCTGAGGCGCAGCCTCGATGAACAAAGCCGTTGCAGGAAAAGCGTTTCGATGCACCAACATGCTCCTATCGCTTGTTCCCCGACTGGTTTTTCTTGAGTTTACGGCGAGGCCGGCTAGCGTGCCGAGCCGTATGATCCGGGCGCAGGATGCTCTGTTTTTTGAAGACGTTGCCGAGCGGTTTCGGAACGAAGCGACAGATACATTCGGTTCACCAGGGACGGGAGCAGGATATGTTAACAACCTGCTCCCACAACAGCAGTTCATACGTTGGAACAGGTTTCATCGGTGGTGAAGACCAGGGTTACATCGCCTGTCCGTAGGTGCGGGCCCGGCCACCCATCGCGCGCAAGTTTGGCGCGATGGTGAATGCGGCCAAATCCCGCCGGCATCTCGAGTGCCGTAGTTTCAAACCTAGAACGACGGACCACTACACCCGGGTCGATTGTTCCCCGCTTGAAACCTAGTTTCCAGCGTTGGCTGCTTACATAAAGCTTCCGTAGAGACGGAGCATGCTACGTCTCTGCAAAATGAAATCCACTTTTGCCGGTGGTGAAGACATGGGTTACTTCGACTGTTAATCGGGAGGTCGCGGGTTCGAATCCCGCCGCCGTCGCTGTTCGTAAGTGACGCGCGTAGCTCAGCGGCAGAGCGCCACACCCGGTCGCTGGTTCCCCGGCAAATGTTTCTGATAGTCGTCGGTGGTGAAGATGAGAGTTACTTCGTAGAGCGCCTGGAAACAGGAGGTCGCAGGTTCAATTCCTGCCGCAGTTTGAAAAAACGGCGTAGCTCAGAAAACCGTACTCTATCGACTTGTTCCCCGACGAAACTTATTCCCGTAGAGACGTAGCACACTATGTCTCTACTTAACTCAGCGGCGAATGCCGATTAGAAAGAGAATATGAGCCTTAGAAAGGTTTACGGCGGAACGCCCGTCGGCAATGAATCGCGCTGTGACACCTGTACGCATGCGCGAATCATCCAGGGCTACGCCGAAAGCGAACGCATCGTCATCTGCACGGGCATGTATGATCCCATACGCGTTCCGTTCAAGGTCATGCAGTGCACGGACTATGAAGATCGCCGTCTGCCTGATTTCGACAATATGAAAGAGATCGCCTGGCAGATCAGAAGCAAAAGCGCAGGCAGTGTCGCCGGATTCGTTACCGTGCCTGAAGAAACGGATTCGCAAGTTCAACAGAGCGAGGCAAAGCCGGAAGAAATTCCGGCTGCTTCAGAGACCAAATAATTTTAGGTGCGACCCTTTGCGCCCGTTGCGGTGAGGCATGGCAACGCTGGAGTAATAAGGAGAAAAACAATGGCCCGCATGAACGTACTCAACCTGAGCGGATTGCCCTGGATGAAGGGAAAGCAGACGCACGAAGGCGCGCCGGCAAAGCACATCTCCGCCGAGCAGGAGCTGCGCCGGTCTGTTCTGGCTTGCATGCTGTGGGAGAGCCAGTTTTATGAGGATGGCGTGGCAATCGCGGGGCGCATCCGCGAGCTGGTGCCCAAGGTCGCCGCAGAGAAGGTTGCTGCGCTGGCCGTGGAGGCCCGCGAGAAGATGAAGCTGCGTCACGCGCCGCTGTTGCTGGTGCGTGAGATGGCGCGTCTCGCTACTCATCGTCAGCTCGTCGCAGAGACGCTGCTCCGCGTAATCCAGCGGGCCGACGAGCTCTCTGAGTTTGTGGCGCTGTATTGGAGCGACGGCAAGCAGCCTCTTTCCGCGCAGGTAAAGAAGGGACTGGCTGCGGCTTTCACCAAGTTTGACGAGTATGCGCTGGCCAAGTATGACCGCGCGTCTCCGGTCAAGCTGCGTGACGTGCTCTTTCTCTGCCACGCCAAGCCCGTGGATGCCGCGCAGGCTGAGCTGTGGAAGCGTCTCGTCGCCGGTGAGTTGGCCACGCCCGATACCTGGGAGGTGGCTCTTTCCGCCGGCGCAGATAAGCGCGAGGCGTGGGAGCGTCTGCTCGCGGAAAACAAGCTGGGTGCGCTGGCTCTCTTGCGGAACCTGCGCAACATGGCGGAGGCCAAGGTGGACGAAGAGTTGGTCCGCGCTGGTCTTGGCCGCATGAAGACCGAGCGCGTGCTGCCGTTCCGCTTCATCGCTGCTGCGCGTTACGCGCCGCAGTGGGAGCCGGAGTTGGAGAAGGCGATGCTGCGTTCGCTCGAGGGCCAGGCTAGGCTACCGGGTAAGACCGTGCTCCTGGTGGACGTCTCCGGATCGATGGACGCGCCGCTTTCTCGCCGTGCGGAGATGCGCCGCAATGACGCTGCTTACGGGCTAGCGGTGTTGCTGCGCGAAATCGCGGAGCAGGTAAGCATCTATACCTTCTCTGACAAGTTGGTGCGCGTGCCTTCGCGCCAGGGCTTTGCCCTGCGTGATGCACTGAACGCCAGCCAGCCTCATGGCGGAACGTACCTGGGCCGTGCGCTGGGTGAGATCGACGAGAAGTATGACCGCTTGATCGTGATCACAGACGAGCAGTCGCACGACGCAGTGCCGAACCCGAAGGCGCGTGGCTACGTGATCAACGTGGCCTGCTTCCAGAATGGTGTTGGTTACGGCAGGTGGGTGCACATCGATGGCTGGAGCGATTCAGTGATCGAGTACATCCGCGCGGCCGAGCCGGCGCTCGAGTAAAGTCTTGCGCGCTCACACATTCACACATGGCGACGTCTGAAAGTTTCAGCCGTCGCTATCTTTCAGTAATGGGCTGCTTTACGCAGCCCATTACTTATTTGCGCCCAGACTGCAAATGTGATGAAGAATCTTTGAACGATGCTTCGCCGCATCTCCTGATGCGGTTGAAGCGCGGGTCACAAGAGGCTGTGACCGGGCGCACATTCAGAAGTACATGGCCCACCTACTCTGGAGAAGGAAGATCAGAAGCAAAAATTAGATAGCCCTCAAATATTGCCTCAAACGTCGGAGACGGGGCTGTCTAGAGGAGGAAATATGAATTCTATGTATATCCGACGTTTCTTAGTGTTTGTGGCATTCCTTATGATCACTACCGGGTCCTGTATAGCCCAACAGCCAGGAACCGCAAAAGTTCAGGTGACTGTTAGTCCGGAGGAGGCCTACATATTTATTGATGGCCATCCCTACAATCATCGGAGTCAAACGCTCAATCTAGTTCCGGGCGAATACACCATCGGGGTCTACAACTACGGTTTTGTTCCACAGGTAGAAAAGGTCACGCTGGTTGCGGGCAACAATCCGGCCGTTAATGCCAGCTTGACGCCGATTCCAACTCGGGTCGCGGGGCCCTGGGGACGCATTCAGATCGAGGGTAACCCTGACGACACGGCGGCTGTATTTCTCAACGGCACAACGCCGGACTATTTCGTCGGCCACATTGATGAGATGAACCACTCCATCTGGGCCGCGCAACAATTGATCGTCCCGGTGGGGACATACCAGATGTTTATCGTGCATCCCAGGCAGACGAAGCCGTTCTGGTCGGGCAAAGTGGACGTCCATGAGAACCAGCGGCTCGTCATCGACATTGCGAAGGAAGCAAGCACGTGGAGATACCTGCCGTGGGAAGCCGCAACCAACACAAAAGAGCTGAAACGCTTTGACGCGAGCACAAGCTCGGCCACCATCGCTGTCGCTCCCGTCACCGCCAGCATGTTGCTCGATAAGAAGCAAATCAACTGCGGCGAGCAGGTACGTTTGTCATGGACATCCAAGGAAGCTGCCGACGTGGCCATTAGCGCGAACGGCTTGCTCCTGGAAAAGCTTCCATTGACAGGCGAGCGCCTCCTGCTGCCCAAAAACACCACCACGTATGAATTCCGCGCCACTGGACCGGGTGGAGTCGTTACGTCTACAAGCATGGTCGACGTCAATCCGGCGGTTCACACCTCGTTGTTCGCAATGCCGGCGGAGGTCCGGTATCACAAGGTAGGAGACAATGTCGTCAGGCAAGACACGACCACCTTGAAGTGGAGTGCCGACAATGCTGACAGTGTCCGTATCGATCCGTTAGGCCCCGTCGACGGAACGCAAGGTACCACGCCGGTGGCATTGCTGCCGGAGCGGACCGGCACCGGCCCGGTGGATGAGATGAAGACCTACACCATCACGGCTACGAATGCCTGCGGTGGCTCCGACACCAGCCACGCTACCGTTCATTTGACGGGTGCGGTGGAAGTAGCTGAGTTGAAACCACCGGAGCTGCCTCAAACCGCATCGCCACTGCCGCTTTTGGCCCTGCTGGGATTTGGTTCTCTCGCCTCCGGCTTGGTCCTGCGGAATATGCGCAAAAAGCTGTAAGGCATAAGGCTGCGGCAGCCGGATGCAATGCTCTCGGCTGCCGCAATTCCTGGGCCCGTGGGTTTGACTCCACGGGCCAGTTCCTTGGTCTGATCTCAGTGTTTCAACGAGGCTTCCACCACAAACCGCCGTGGGGCCGGGCCGATGTAATGAAATGGATAGCAGGTCACCAGTGTGAGCGCCGGCGCAGCTCCCTTCTCCAGAACGCTCACATCATTCGGATCGACGATGACCGTCCGGTCAACGACGTAAGTGTCTGTTCTCTGCGCAGTACGGAGTTCGATCCGGTCCCCCGTGCGAATGTCTTTAAGCCCGTGGAAAAAACCGTCACGGTGCCCGGCAATAGCGATATTCCCATTTTGCCCGGGAAGGGCCGTTCCCTGGATCCACCCGACTCCGCGATTGAGGGTGATTGCGTCGGTACCGTCCAGCACCGGGACTTCCAGGCTTAACTTCGGGATTCGCAGGACCGCTATCGCGTGTCCCGAGTACGGTATGCGGGCGTTTGTATGAGCAGCACTGCTGGGCGGCGGCACCGCTGGATTATTGGCGACATCCGCATCTCCCGGGAGGCTCGGGGCAGGGGCGCCAGGGCTCTCGCTCGATAGCGCAATCTTGTCGCTCTCAGCCTTCATTTCGCCCTTGAAGCGATTCATCTCAGCCCGCACCAGGATGGCCCGATGCGCCTGCGCAGCGATAAATGCCAACAGCAAAAGTGTCCCCACGGCCACCAACGCGCGTTCGATCGTTCGACGGACGGGTGACACAGAGTGCACACGTTTGCGCCCCTGCGGATCTACCAGCATCCTTTAATGCTCAATCCACAACGGACCGTGCGCCGTGACTCACATCACAGGCGGATGTGCGCTTCTTCCAGTTTCTCTGTTCGGGCTAACGCGCGCAGCCATTTGGCCACAAACAGGTCGGGATTGAACGTTTCCAGCGTCGAATGTGCTTTCGCAGCGGCGATGACTTTCTTATTGTATAAATGAATCGAGTAAGCGGGACTGAATGAAAATCAGACATTTATTGTTGTTTGCCTTCTGCAGCTATTTGCTGGCCGCCCAGACAAGCCCAGCGCCTTCGCAAGCCAGTCCGAATCAGCCAGCGTCTGCGGCTACTCCGGCACAGCCTCCTCAGCCTTCACAGTCCTCCGCACCCGCGCCCCAGGCCAGTCCGTCAGCCCAGCCGCAGGCTACGCCGAATCCTAATCGGCTAGAGCTCGAACCGGTTGAAAAAGACCATCAGATAACTCCAGCGGAAGCGAAAGAGCTTTTCCGGTCTGTGGATGAGATCCTGCGCTTTGCCAGCAAAGACACGGGCTTGCCCATCAAGAAAAAGGTCAAGCGGACCATCGTGAGCCGGCCGCAGGTGGAAAAGTACGTGGGAGACAAGTTCAAGGATGATGCTGACCGCATCCGTTTTGAGCGTTCTGAACTGGTGGAAAAAAAGTTCGGCTTGCTGCCGCGGACCTTTGATCTGCACAGCTTTCTCATCAAGCTGCTTACGGAGCAGGTGGCCGGTTACTACGACGAAAAGACGCGCACCATGAACCTGCTGGACTGGAATGAGCCGGAAATGCAGCGTCCGGTGATGGCCCATGAACTCACTCACGCGCTGCAAGACCAGAGCTTCAACCTGGAAAAGATGAGCAAGCACGATGAAGAGGTTGAGAAGCACGGGCTTGATGACCTGGATGAATTGGTCCGCAATGACGAGGATTCAACCTGCCGCAGCGCCGTGCTGGAAGGCCAGGCAATGATCGTGCTGCTGGACTACGTGCTGGCCCCGCAGGGCGGGAGCGTGGAAAAAGCGCCGCAGGTTGTTGACCTGATGCAGGCTTCCATGGACAAAAGCCGCGGCAGCCCGGTTTTTGACAGCGCGCCTTTGCTCCTGCAGGAAGAGCTGGCGTTTCCCTATCGTCAAGGCATGCAGTTCATCAGAGACCTGCTGGTGACCGGCGGCAAACAGCTTGCTTATACCGGCGTACTGGGTCGCATGCCTGAGACCACGCGTGAAATCATGGAGCCCAAGGAGTATCTTGCGGGACATCGCGTGCCGCCGCTGCTGCTGCCTGACCTGAGTTTTCTGAAAAAAGATTATGAGCCCTATGACGCAGGAGCAGTCGGCCAGCTTGATGTGAGCCTGCTTTTGCGTATTTATGCCGACGAAACGCTCGATAAACGCCTGAGCCCGCAATGGCGTGGCGGATCCTATTACGCTGCCGGGCGCAAGGGAGCAAAACCGCCAGATCGTAACTCTTCCGCGCACATCGGCCTGTTTTATGTTTCCAAGTGGGCGACGGAGGCCGCAGCGCAGGAGTTTGCAAAAGCTTACGCGGATGCGCTGCCTAAACGCTATGAGTCACTGCGGCACGTTCATGGCGATGCACCTGAGCGCCTCCAGTTCATGAGCTCCGACGGGCCGATCTTCATTCAGCAGACCGGCAACGCTGTTGTCGCGGTGGAAAGCTTTGATGAAGCGGACGCCAGGAAACTGATTGAAGTCGGTTTGAAGCAGGCGCAAAAATAACTCGTCTCCCGCGTTCTTCATTGTTTTCAACAGGATTGGCGTTTGGCCGCATGGGATCGAGGGCTGCTGCTTCCCTGATGGCAACCGCAGCCTTATGTCTGATATCGAACTAAACAAAGGGCCGAATCCCATGGCGGGCAACAGCACAGTTATTTCGTCCGGCAACTCTAGGGGAAATCAGCGGCTGGAAAATCGTCCTCCTCCAGCGGAAAATGAGAACGGAATCTCGTCTCTCGCACATGAGATCAATAACCCACTTGAAGCGCTGCACCAACTTCACTACCTCATCGAACAAGAGGGTACTCTCAAAGAAAAAGGCCGCCAGTATTTGGCTTTGGCCCGAGAAGAAGTCCAGCGAATTTCCCAGATCCTGCATGCGGCCATGGAACTGCGAGACTCTGGCGATCCTGAAGATACCGACGTACCGGAATTGCTCAGCTCTGTCCTTGACTTTTATGCGTCGCGCTTTTCTTTCCGCGGCATTGATGTTAAGACCCGTTATCCCTCCGGCCTGCGTCTCGCTATCTATCCACGCCAATTGCGGCAAATGTGCGTCAATCTGCTGCTGAATGCCGCCGATGCCATGCCCGGCGGCGGAAAAATTTACGCCAGAATCGCCTCCGCTCATGAATGGAAGAACCACAAGCGCGGATTGCGTCTCACATTTGCCGACACCGGATGCGGCATTGCCGCAAAAAATCTCGTCCGCATCTGGGACCCTTTCTTTACCACAAAAGGCTCTGCGGGCAATGGCATTGGTCTTTCACTGGTCAAAAACACTGTGCAGAAACATCACGGCGTGCTCCGTGTCCGCAGCAGCACCAGGGCAGGCCACAGCGGGACGGTATTCAGTATTTTTCTGCCTTGCGCGTGAGCTTTTTTAAGCGACTGACAGCGGCGAAGAAGTTGATTGAATCGGGCTTTGAGATGGCGGAAAAGTAAGGAGCAAGGCCTTTCCGCAGACTTACCCTGGTAAACGCTGAGTAGAAAAAAATCAGCCGCGAATTAACGCAAAAACACGCGAATCCCAGTTCAGGTGTTGACTCGCGAAAGTTCGCGGCTGCTGTTTCTCCCATCTGCACTCATCCGCGCAATCAGAGGCAAAAGATTTACTTCTTGCTCGGATCGTCCTTGGGATTGATGTAGTTAAACTGCACGGGCGCCGTGCCGTGAATCTGAACTACAACATCGCTGGCGGCCATGGCGTAATGGTGCATGTCAGGATCAAGATACGCAAAACTTCCGGCGGGGAAGCTGCCCATCTTGTCAGCATTAAACGTATCTCCCATTCCAACCTTGAACGTGCCTGAAATCACCGTAACGTTTTCCCGCAGCGGATGCCAGTGGGGCGCGATTCGGTATCCGGCCGGCATCTTCAGGCGGACGGTGTAGTTGCCGCTGGCAGCGGTTGGGTCGCCTTCAAGCACGGCAAACTGCGCGCCCGGCGACACAAACGGCGGTGGCGGTCCCCATTGAACTGTATCCGGGGTAAAAGCGTTTCCGTGCGTACCTGAAGCGGCGACCATAAAGTGCTGGCCTGCCCAGCCCACCAGCGCCACCAACGCAATTGCAATGTAAAAACTTCGTTTCATTTGTTTTGCTTCTCCCTCATTCGTATTCATCAATCTTCCTGGCGATCATTGCTTGAGAACAAGTTCTCTTCAATGAGGAGCGGATAACGCGAATATATCTTTTATGTATCGCTGTAAGTCTCTGATTTGGCGCATAATACTTTTGGGTGGTGCCACCAAATGCAGGCCGCAAAGAAGGCAATTGGCGAAGTGGAACTCGATCTGGGCCGCTATGAGCTTCGGCGCTTTGGGCGCCGCGTAAAGCTTGAGAAAAAGCCCATGGAGCTTCTGATCTTCCTGGTTGGCCGGCGCGACCAGATGGTTTCGCGGGAAGAGATCGTCAAAAAACTCTGGCGCTCGAACCTTTTTATCGACACGGAACGCAATCTCAACAACATTATTCGCAAGATAAGGACGGCTTTGGGCGACGACTCAGCCAGGCCGCGCTTTCTTGAAACTGTGGTAGGCAAAGGCTACCGATTCATTGGTCCTGTTCGAGTAATTGACGCGCAATTTCCTCGCTCCGACTCAAGCCAGCGCGGCGTAGCGCGCACGGACAACACCGAGAACATCGGCGACCGCAGTGAGCGCTCGTCTCTCGCTGTGTTGCCGTTGTTGCTTGCAGGCAAGGCCACGGACGACCATGGCCTCTGCTTGGGATTTGCGGATGCGCTGGTCGCGCGACTGGGAAATCTTCGCGATGTGGACGTGCTGCCGACTTCGGCCGTTCTGGATCTGCCCCTTGATGTATCAGCTTCTGACATCGCGGCGCGCCTAGGCATTCGGTTCATGGTCCATGGCGCGATTCAATTGTCCAAAGGGCAATGGCATCTCTCGCTGGAAATGTTCGACGCTCATTTACAGACCGCCTGCTTCACCAGGAAATGCGATCTCGATATGAGCCGCCTGCCTGACATCGAAAGCGATATCGCGCGGCAGATCGCGGGCGCACTGAACCGGCCGTTGGGGCCTGTGCTGGTGGAGCAGCGTCCGCGATACAGCCGCGACCCGCTGGCCTATGCTGAGTTCATGCGTGGCTACCGACTGAGCGCCACTGGCGATCCGGCGACAATGGAAAAGTCGATCCAGTACCTGGCGAACGCCCTCACGCGCGATCCTGGGTTTGCGCTGGCGCATGCTACCCTTTCGCTGGCTTGCACCACGCGCCATTTTGAATATGACCCGGCGAGCATGTGGCTGGAAAAAGCTGAGTTCCATTGCCGCCGCGCACTTGAGATTGATCCTGAACTGCCCGAGGGACATGTGGCCCGCGCTTTCCTGTTGTGGGGCCCGTCGAAGAATTTTCAGCATCTGGAAGCAATCGCCGCATTGAAGCGCGCGCTTGGCCTACAAAACAATCTGCCTCATGCTTATAACCGGCTTGGCACCATTCTGGCGCACATTGGGCTGCTGGACCATGCGCGCGCTATGTATGAAAGAGGAAGCCTATTTCATCCCAGGAAGGCAGTGAGTCCCAGCATTGTGCAGGTGTACGTGTGGAACCAGGAATATGATCTGGCGCGGGAAGAAATTCAGGCATGGCGCGCGGAGAGTCCGGGCAATAAGTACGCAATCTATTTTGCTCCATACCCAGCCATGATGACAGGCGCGTGGGATGAAGCGAAAGTATTATTGGATGAAGCACTGCAACTCCTGGCGGATGATCCAATCATCACCAGCCTGCAGGGTGTCTTTTATGCGCTGACTGGAAAACACGAGCAGGCGCTCGACTGCATGAACCGGGCTTGCGCCAGCCCAAAATCATTTGGCCACGCGCACCACACGTATTATCAAATCGCTTGTATTCTGGCGTTAGGCGGCCAACGCGAAAATGCTTTTGCCTGGCTGGAACGAAGCGTCAGCAGCGGGTTCGCCTGCTGGCCGTTCTTCCTGAAAGACCACTGTCTCCAGAACCTGCAAGGACTGCCTGAGTTTGAACTGCTGGTGAGTTCTTTGCAGGCCAAGTATCCGGATCATTTGGGGTTGCTGTAGTGGCCCCCTCAGAGGCATCTGGGACTGGACAAACACATGAATATCGACGGGCTGATCTTCATCGAACAGACGGGGAGTGCAGTGGTGGCTGTGGAGAGCTTTGATGAAGACGCAAACGAAGAAGCTGATAGAGGTGAGAGCGAAGGAGCAAGGGGAAGTCCGAAACATAGGCGTTCCTGAGAGCGGACTCAGGCCTTCAAAGTGGCCGGAACAGGATCGGACACAGGTGCTCGCGTAAGCGATCAAGTTCCGCGGCGTTATGTCGTAGAAGGAGATGTCCCCAAGTTTCATCAGCTTCTTCGCGACAATCTTTCGCCATACCCGAACCGATTTTTTCGTAACTGCCCAGGTCTCTCTTGAGAGCTTCCGGCTTGCTCAAAGCACCGAGAATAAAGACCCGTTCGGCCAGATTGTCAGGAATTCTGGCTCTGGCATTCTGCACCCTTTCCTCATCATTATCTGAGTCAATCAGCAGAATCATGAGTCGGTTGGGGTAACGAGCCATCTGATGGGCGTGATCTGAAAGAAAATCTTCCATGACATGAATCCAACCGTGCGCCGGTGGAAGTACCTGCATCTGGCGTTGGCGAGCCCATGCAACTTGGAGATGAAACCCGGTTGCTATTTGGCGGTTGGCATCGTCCTCAGGAAGCACCAGGACATGCGGCAACTCCTTGTTGACGCTCACGGCACATCACCACGAATCAGAGCGCCGACCAGATCGCCACTGAGTTGGACCTCGCTGAGCGGACGAACGATCGTGGGTTCGAGATGGTTGTTTCTGTAAAGAACGAGTGTATTTTCTTCGGAAAAACGGCCGATCGCCTCGGGGTTGTGAGAAGTGGCGATGAATTGACCGCCCGATTGGAAAGCTCTGCGAAGAGCCAACACAAAGTGTCCAACCTCGGACAGGGCGAGGTAATTGTCAGGCTCATCCCAGAAACAAAGCAGTGGTCCATAAGCGTTGTGCGTAGCAAGCACCAAAGCGCATATCATGAAGCATTTTTCGCCATCGGATAGATCTTGAAAAGGAAGGATTATGCTGCTCTGTTGGTTGGAGAATTGAACAAGCAGATTGCGAGAGTCTGTACCGACAAGGGGATTCTTGATGTCCTTCAGGTCGGGCATCACCTGCCTGAGATAT
The DNA here is from genome assembly GCA_027307045.1 of Acidobacteriaceae bacterium. Taxonomy (GTDB): domain Bacteria; phylum Acidobacteriota; class Terriglobia; order Terriglobales; family Acidobacteriaceae; genus Angelobacter. The sequence continues at coordinate 13,187 of DAHUXR010000061.1, read as the reverse complement.
TCGTCGATCCTGGTGTAAGCCGAAGGTGCGTCACCCAGAAGGCCTGAAAACCACTCCCCAAAGTTCGTAACTTGAGGATTCGGTTCCAGTGTCTCTTCCTTAGAATCGCCCGAGATCGAACTTGGTACCGGTCGAAGAATCAGCATTCGAGCGAGCCACTGTTTGAAAACGAATAAAGGATCGTTTGTCGACTGTTCTTGCACTATAGGCAGAGCAACCAAGTGCCAGTCGATAAAGAAGTTTGCCTCTTTCTCTTGACCCGCTCTTGCAAGATGCACTCGTGCTAGTTCTCGGGTATAGACGGGCTTGCCGTCCACCAAGAATTTCTCTTCAAATACGCGAAGTTCTTTGAATCCTTCGGGAAACTCAAAAGCAACTACGTACTCATATATTTTATCGCGCAATTCGACTTCAATTTCAAAGCGCATTGGTACGCCGATGCGTCCATAGGTGAAATCCTTCGGTTTGACTAAGTCCCCTACTCTGTTGGTACGCCTCGCAATTCTCTGGAGAATCTCTAGCGCAAACGAAACCGTCGTCTTGCCTGCGCCATTTTTCCCAATTAGCAGGACAGAGGATTGGCCTGAGACTGGTAACTCGAAGTTCTCGAGGCACCGGAAGTTATGAACGTAAAGCCGGCGTATCACAGAAGGATGATACACGATTGGGGGTGAGAGTTAGTACGGGCTCCTTATTCCCCTTTTCGCTATAATCGATAATTACCCCAATCAAGGAGATTCTCTCTTGCAGCAAGCTGAAATCGGCATTATGGGCGGCAGCGGTTTGTATTCCATGCCCGGCCTCACAGACATTCGTGAAGTTACAGTGCAAACCCCGTTCGGCGAACCTTCGGACGCTTACGTGCTCGGCACGCTGGAAGGGCGCAAGGTGGCGTTTCTTGCGCGCCATGGCCGCGGACATCGCATCCTGCCTTCTGAGATCAACTTCCGCGCCAACATTTATGGCATGAAAGACCTGGGCGTGGAGCGCATCCTGTCGCTCTCTGCCGTCGGCTCGCTCAAGGAAGAACACAAGCCCACCGATTTTGTGATCCCTGACCAGTTCATTGATCGCACCATACATCGCATCTCCACGTTCTTTGGGCATGGCATTGTGGCGCACGTTTCCTTTGGCGATCCTATCTGCCCCGAGGCCGCGGCTGCGTTCACGCAGTCCTGCAAGGATATTGGCGTGGTGGGCAAGCAGGGCGGAACGTACATCTGCATGGAAGGCCCGCAGTTTTCCACCCGCGCGGAATCTAATCTCTACCGCAGCTGGGGTGCGGACGTGATCGGCATGACCAACCTGCAGGAAGCCAAGCTCTGCCGCGAAGCCGAGATTTGCTACTCCACCTGCGCCATGGTGACCGATTACGACTGCTGGCGCGCCGGACACGAAGACGTGACCGTGGAACAGGTATTGAAAGTCGTGCACGCCAACGCCGAGAACGCGGCGAAGGTAGTGAAGCACGCTGTCGGGATCATGCCAAAAGAACGCAAGTGCGCCTGCGGATCAGCCATGAAATTTGCCATCCAGACTGACAAAGGTAAAATTCCCGCGGCCACGCGACAGAAGCTGGCGTTGCTGCTGGATAAATATCTGGGCAAGGGCCAGGAGGCAAAGGCGTAATCAGCCTCTCCAAAAGCGTAGGCAGCAGTCTAAAGATCGCGGCGGCGCGCCGTGACTATCTGCTGCTCACGGCAATTTCTGCCGCACTTTCTGTTGGCGCCCTGATCTTCTATTACCATCAGGGCGCCATTCTTCTTTATGGCGACGCCGTGGCGCATATCCACATTGCGCGCCGCGTCTTTGATTCGCGAACGCCCGGCCTTTTTCAGCTTGGCACCGTCTGGCTGCCGCTGCCGCATCTGCTCGACATACCTTTTATAGTGAACGATCGGCTGTGGCAGACCGGCCTTGGCGCGTCGATCCCATCGATGATTGCCTACGTCGCGGGTACGCTGGGCGTCTTTCGGCTGGTTCGATCGTTAGCGTCGGGCGTTGCCGCCTGGATCGCCGCTCTGATCTACGCTCTGAATCCCAACCTCTTATATATGCAGTCGACCGCGATGGGCGAAGCGCTCTATCTGGCTCTGTTCGTCTGGTCGGTAACGTATTTTGCAGAGTTTGTGCGAGAGGCGCACGATGACGCGGAGCAAGCAGGCAAGTCTCTCAAGAGATGCGGCCTCATGGTTTCGGCGGCGATGCTGGTCCGCTATGACGGCTGGTTTCTTGCTGCGGTGATCGGCTTGTGCGCTGCAATTCTATTGTGGCGATTGCGGCCCAATGCTCTGCAGCTTCGCCGGGGGCTCCGCAATTTTCTTTTGCTTACCGGTTCTACCGCCGTGCTCTTCCTGCTTTATAACCAGATCGCCTTTGACAATGCTCTGGAGTTCGCCAACGGCCCATATTCAGCGCGCGCCATCCAGCAGCGCAGCAAGACAGCCAGCATGCCCAGCTATCCCGGAGAAAATTCCCCACGCGACGCCACACTTCAGTTCCTGAAGGTCGCACGGCTCAACCTGGCGCAAGGACGCACTGAGTTTCTATTGTTGAATGGCGCATTCATCGTGTTGTTGGCGGCTCTTTATTTCGCTCGTAGCTACTTGAGTTGGGCTGTCTTATGGACTCCACTTCCCTTTTATGTGCTCTGCATCGCATGGGGCAGCGTGCCTGTCTATCATCCCGAATGGTGGCCATTCTCTTATTACAACGTCCGATATGGATTGCAGCTTCTGCCGGCCGTCGCTGTGTTCGCAGCGCTGGGATGTGAATTTCTCACCAGATTTTTCCGTACCGGATATGTTGTCGCCGCGGCAGCTTTGGTGGTCGCAGCAAGTTATTTTTCAGTCTGGCAGACAACGCCCATCTGCCTGCGGGAAGCCCAGGTGAACGGAAAAGACCGCATGGCCTTGGATCGCCAGCTGGCAGAGACGCTGAAAACTTTTCCGTCTTCCGCAACGTTCATGATGAATTGCGGCGCGCATCCCGGCGCCACGCAAATGGCGGGCCTGCCGCTTCGCCGTGTGCTGTGCGAAAGCAGTAACAAGCTCTGGAAGGTCGCTTTGAAGCAGCCGGCGCGCTCGGCGGACTACATCATCGCGTTCCCCGGCGACGAAGTGGCCCGCGCCGTGGATGATTTTCCCCAGGATCTTGAGACCATTGCTACAATTGGCAGTCCGTCACAGCCAAAGGCTTTGATCTATCGCTCAAGCCGCAGATAATTGTCGTAAGATCGGGCACGGTGGCCAATGAACATACTCGCTCTCGCTTTCCCGCACCTGACCATGGAAGACCTGTTGTCAAAGACGCTGGTCCGGCTCACGCTTGCGGCGGTGCTGGGGGGCATCATCGGCCTGGAGCGCGAACTCAAGCGCAAGCCAGCCGGGTTGCGCACCAATATATTTATTTGCTTCGGCTCAGCCATGTTTACCATTCTCTCCACTGAGCTGGCAAAGGAGTTCGGCATCGGCGACCATACGCGCATCGCGGCGCAAATTATTCCTGGCATCGGGTTTATCGGTGCCGGTTCCATTCTCCATGACAAAGGTGGAGTAAGCGGGCTGACCACGGCAGCCACGATCTTTGTAGTTGCATCTGTTGGTATGGCGGCAGGCGGAGGACTATATATTCCGGCGATTTTTGCCACCATGCTGATTTATCTTGCGCTCCACCTGCTCGGCATTCTGGAGCGAAACTTGAACTTGAAGCCTCTAACCATGATTTACACGATTGTTTCTGACAAAACCGCAAACGACCTGGTTGCTGAGGTAAATTCGATTATGGAAGATCAGGGCAAGGAGATGCAGGCCATGCACCTCAGCCGCGCTGGAGAAAATGAAAAACTGGTGTTCCGCGTTGAGGGTACGCGCCACGAACACAAACAACTCATGGACGGCTTGCGTCAGGCATCTGACGTGAGTCATCTGGAAACCACTCCGGGGCCGGACAGAGACTAGGATGAAGGTCCCTTTTACCAAAGCCTCCGCTTGCGGAAATGATTTTCTGATCATGGATGGCGCTGATGCTCCAGCCGACCCGCATGAATTCAGCAAACGCATTTGCGATCGCCACAATGGCGTGGGCGCGGACGGTGTGGAATGGCTCTTTCCCGCCCCCGATGCCGACATTCGCGCCCGACTGATCAATGCCGATGGCAGTGAAGCGGAAATTTCCGGTAACGGGACGCGCTGTGTCGCGGCCTACATGGTGAGCCAGGGACACTCCGGCAAGATCGCCATCAGCACCGGCGCAGGCGTGAAGAACTGCGATCTGGTATCGCGCGAGGAACATAGCTTTGAATTTGAAATGGAAATGGGCGAGCCGCAGGTGGGCAGCGAGTTTTCCATGACAGTAGGTTTTGCGCCAACGCATGGCACCCCGGTTTCCATGGGCAATCCGCATTACGTGGTGTTTGTCAGCGAGTTCTCCCCGGTATGGCAGAAGGAAGGGGCGGAGATTGGCCAGCACCCGGATTTTAAGCACGGTGTGAACGTGGAGTTTGTTCGCGTGAAAAGCGAGCATGAAATTGAAGTCCGGTTTTACGAGCGCGGCGTGGGGGAAACACAGTCCTCGGGAACGGGCTCGTGCGCATCCGCTGTGGCCTCGATTGCAGCGGGCTACGTTAAGTCGCCCGTAAAAGTGCATGCGGCCGGAGGCACGCAAGTGGTGCGCTGGACAGGCGGCAAAGCGTTTCTGCGCGGACCGGCGCAACTGATCTGCCAGGGAGAATTCCTTGGCTGACGCAAGGATCACCAGACCGGCAAAGACCATCAAGCCTGCCGCTTTGCGACGGGGCGACAAGATCGCGATGGTTGCTCCGGCCAGCAGCTTCAACCGTGAAGCCTTCTTGGCTGGCTGTGACCGGCTGCGAGAGATGGGGTTCGAGCCTGTCTATGCCCAGGATATTTTTGACCGCGACATCTATTTTGCCGGCACGGTGGAGCGGCGCGCCCACGAGTTCCATGAGTTCTGGCGGCGTGATGACATTGCCGCGCTCATCTGCGTGCGCGGAGGCTATGGCAGCAATTACCTGCTGGACAAACTGGATTACGGGATGATCGCCGAGCACCCGAAAATTCTGTTGGGATGCAGCGACATCACTTCTATGCTCACGACGATCCATGATCGCACGGGTCTGATCGGCTTTCACGGGCCAATGGTAGCCAAAGATATCGCGGACAGAACGGTCGATGGACCGAGCTGGCAAAGTGCGCTGCAAGGCGCATCGAACTGGACGATTCCTGCCAACGACGTCGAGGTTTTGCGCATCGGGAAGGCCTCTGGCCGTCTTTATGGCGGATGCCTCTCAATGATGGTGGCGTCACTGGGAACGCCCTATGAGATCCAGACTGAAGGCTCCATCCTCTTTATAGAAGATATTGCCGAGAAGCCTTTTCGCATTGACCGCATGCTGATGCAGTTGCGGCTGGCCGGAAAGCTGGAAAGGGTGCGCGGATTTGTCTTCGGCGAGATGTTCGATTGTCTGCCGCCTAAAGGCGAAACGTACACTCTACAAGAGGTCATTCTGCGTGTGCTTGAGCCTTACAACGTACCGATTGTTTACGGACTCAAGTCGGGGCATGTGACCAGCGGCAATATCACGCTGCCCATCGGCGTGCAGGCGGAGCTGGAAGCGGAGGGCGCGAACGCGAGTCTTAAAATCCTTGAACCTTCCACGGTCACGTCGCACCCGTAATTTTCCCGCTCACGAAAGAGCATAAATCCGTTAATCTTGAAACGTGGAACAACAGCACGTACATATCATCGGCATATGCGGGACGGCCATGGCGTCGCTCGCGGGACTTCTTAAACAGCGCGGGTTCAAGGTCACGGGTTCAGACACGGCGGCGTATCCGCCCATGTCGGACTTTCTTGCATCGATCTCTATCCCTATTTTGCAGCCTTACTCAGAAGCTAACCTTAAGCCGCGGCCCGATCTGGTGATCGTGGGCAATGCGATCTCGCGCGGCAATCCTGAGCTGGAATATGTTCTGGATGAGCGGATACTCTTGCGGTCCATGCCGGATATTCTGTTTGATCTTTTTCTGCGCACGCGGCAACCTTTGGTAGTAGCAGGCACGCACGGCAAGACCACGACTACATCCATGCTGGCCTGGATATTTCAGTCGGCAGGTAAAGATCCGTCATTTCTGGTCGGCGGAATTGCCGAAAATTTTGGCAGCAGCTTTGCCCTTCGCCAGGGTAAGCACTTCATCATTGAAGGCGATGAATACGACACCGCATTCTTCGATAAAGGCCCCAAGTTCCTGCATTATTTCCCGCAGGCGGTCATTCTTACGTCGGTAGAATTCGATCACGCCGATATCTATGCCGACCTGGACGCGGTCAAGCTGGCGTTTAAGCGGCTGGTGAACCTGGTCCCGCGCAAAGGCAGGATCATTGCCTATGACGCGAACCAGAATGTGGATGAATGCATCACCAAAGCTCTTTGTCCGGTGGAAAGGTATGGCATGAAGGAAGATTCGTTCTGGCGGATCACCAACCTGCAGTTCGAGCCCGAGCGGACAACGTGGACCGTGCTGCGCGACGGAAAAGAACCAGTAAATTTTGACTTTGCCCTGGCCGGCGAATTCAACGTGCTCAATGCCACAGCGGCCGCAGCCATGGCGGCAAACCATGGGATTGACCCCCCGCAGATAGTTGAGGCGCTCAAGAGTTTCAAGAGCGTGAAGCGGCGTCTGGAGATCAAAGCGGAGATTGATGGAATTACGATCATCGACGATTTCGCTCATCATCCTACTGCTATCGCGGCCACACTGGGCGCGTTGCGGGTGCGTTATCCGGGTGCGCGGCTATGGGCGATCTTTGAACCGCGGTCAAACACGCTGCGCCGCAAAGTCCTGCAAAAAGAACTGGTCAGCAGTTTGGCAGTTGCGGATGAAATTGTGATCACGCCAATCTTCAAGCCAGAGGCTGTCCCGGAAGACGAGCGCTTGACGACCGCGTCAGTGGTGAATGGCCTTAAGCGGGCAGGAAAGCCGGCGCGTGAGCTTGCCGACGCCGACGCGATAGTTGAAGCCGTAGCTCCTGAGTTGCGCAGCGGCGACGTGGTGGCCATCCTTTCCAACGGCGGCTTTGGCGGAATCTATGAGAAGCTACCGCGACGACTGGAAGAACTGCGCGGCGTACAGCGCGCATGATCAGCCGCTCCGTGGCATTCTGCCGAACTCTGCTGGCGTTGATTTTCTGGATCATATTTATCCCGCCGGCAGCACTCATCGCATTTCCCTGGACGCTCATCACCGGCAAAGTCGATCTTCTCTATTCGGTGGGCATGTGGCTGGCGCTGTCAGGCCCCAGGGTTGCCGGCGTAAAGGTCAAGCTGGTGGGCCTGGACAAGATCGATCCGGCAGGCACTTACATCTTTATGTCGAACCATGTTTCCAATCTCGATCCGCCGATCCTTGTACCGTTGATCCCGGGACGCACGTCTGTGCTGGCGAAAAAGGAAATCTGGAAGATCCCTATCGTGAACAAAGCGCTGGACCTGGCGGAAATTGTGCCGGTGGAGCGCAGCAATCGCGATTCGGCCATCAGCAGCATCCGCCGGGCGGGTGAGGTGATGAAACATCACATCAACATGACCATCTTCCCTGAAGGCACGCGCTCACCCGACGGCAAGTTGATGCCTTTCAAGAAAGGGCCATTTCATCTGGCGGCGGAGACAGGCTTTCCCATCGTGCCCATCACGATTTTAGGCACCTACGAGATGATGCCTAAAGGGACATCAATCATAAGGGGTGGCACGGCGACACTAGTCTTTCATGCACCAATCGACCCGAAACAGTTTGCTTCCCGTGAAGACTTGGTTCAGGCTGTGAGGGATGCGATCAACAACGCGCTGCCGGCAGACCGGCGGTAACCTTTCGCCGCAGATTTTCACAGCGCGGCGGAGCCGCAACCAAAAAAAGAAACATCTACCGCGGAGGCGCGGAGACACGGAGAAACCCAAAAGCAAGAGTCAACAGTCAAAGTCAAAGCCTCAACACGGAGGACACAGAGAAACTTCGACGAACCGGAGAGCCGGAGATACCGAACAAAATTCTTCGCGGCATGGCTTGAATCTGATTGTTAGCAATGCAGATGAACGCGGATCAGGACAAAATTCCATTTCAGGGCTTTGCGTTGAAGCGGAACTTATTTTTTGCCCAGCCGGGCAAGGTCATAGCCGGTGTCGGCGGAAGTCTGCGTCAGCTTGATATTCACTGATCCGTCATCTCCCTGTTGAAGAGCAATACTCTTGTAATCGTGAACGCCGCCTTGAGCATCCGTGAACATCACTTTGATGGGACCATGGTCCACGGGTTTGATGAGCGAGAAATAGGTTTCGCCGGGGGCAAGAGTGTCTTTGCCGAAGGTAGCGTTCGGATAATCAACAATGATCGTCTTAATTGGCTGGGCGCTGGTATTTGTGAGACTGATTTTGACGACATGCGCGCGGCAACCTGCCAGCGAAAACGCAAAGACAATAGCTATGACCCAATGCAGAGATTTCATTTTGTTTTATTTTTTCTCAATCACGCGCGCGGCCAGCACCGCGCCGTTGCGATTGTCATGCAGCTTGAGTGGAAAGACCAGGATGTTCCAGTTCCAGCGGCTTTTTTTCTTGGGCAGGTGAGGCAGGCAGCGGAAGCTGCGGTCCACATAGGTTTCGCGCGTATCGGCCACGGTGCGGATAATGTCTTTCCACTCGGCGCTGAGTTCGGGAAATTCCTCAAAGCGGTTCTTGCCCGCAAACCATGCGCGCTTGCGTTCATAGAGCCGGGCAAAGAATTCATTCACATACTGCCAGATGCCGTCGCGATCAAGAATTTCCAGAACGATATCATCGCCCATGGCCATGGCGATGCGGGAATAGAAAAAATCTCTTGCGTCCACCACCACAGGTTTGCCGCGGCGCTTGGCTTCAAAAGAACGCAAGGCCCCCAGCAGATCGTCCACTGAGCTGTAGCCCTTGAGCAGGTGCATGTCTTCAACGCCACCGAATTTTCTTTCCAGCGTGGCGGAAAGAATGATGATTGGGACTTCCGGACGCTTGTCGCGCAGGGACTGCGCTACTTCCGTGCCGAACTTTCCCGCGCCCAGGTGATAGTCGAGTACGGCGATGTCGATTTTATCCAGGTGCGTTTCCGCTTCTTCAACGGAGGCCGAGCTAATGGCCTCATAACCGTTGCTGCGCAGGATCGCGGAGCGCAGGATCAGGTTGTCATGCCGGTCATCCAGCAGGAGCACCTTAATCGGTTTTTTTTCCGGTCGATCAGCTGTCATGATTCTTTCGTGCCCTTGCCGCGAATGGCGCGCGCCATTTCCGGTAGTTTCATAAATGCAGTCACGCTGCGCAACCATTGTTTGTGGTCAAACGCGGGCGTACCGCTGACCATGGATCCAGCAGGAATATCGCCATGCGTGCCGCTCTGCGCCGTCACGATCACGCCATCGCCAATCTTGCAGTGTCCTGCCACGCCCACCTGGCCGGCAAGGATCACATTTTTGCCAATCTCGGTTGATCCGGCAAGGCCCACCTGTGCGCACAGCATGGAATTTTCTTCTATTACGCAGTTATGCGCCACCTGGGAAAGATTGTCGATCTTGGTGTTGCGCCCGATGCGCGTTTCACCCAGGCTGGCGCGGTCCACGCAGGAATTTGCCTGGATCTCCACATTGTCTTCAATCACCACGCGGCCCGTCTGCGGGATCTTGTACCAGTTGCCGGCATCGTCCTTGGCGAAGCCGAAGCCGTCGGAGCCAATGACGACGCCATTATGCAGCAGCACATTGTCGCCGATCTCGCAATTTTCTCGGATGGAAACATGCGCGTGCGCGAAAAAGTTTTTGCCGATCTTTACCCCGCGATAGATCACTACTTGTGGCAGCAGTGTGCAGTTTTCGCCGATTTCAACATCGGCGCCAATCACAACGCAAGCGCCAATGGATGCGTTTGCGCCAATGCGGACTGAAGGATCAATGACCGCAGTCGAGTGGACACCGCGCTTTTCCTGCGGCAGAACGTGAAGGAGTTCAACGGCTCTAGCATAGGCGAACTGCGGATTCCTGGTCCGCAGAGTTGGCTTATCCAGAGCGGGAAATTTTTCGTCAACGATAAGAGCAGACGCTCTGCTGGCGAGGGCCAGCGGGACAAACTTAGAACTAACTGCAAAGGTAATCTGGCCCGGAACGGCGGACTCGATGGAGCCAACACTGGTAACTTCCGCGTCCGCATCCGGCGGATCAAGCCTGGCTCCCAGCTTGTCCGCGAGTTCTTTTAGCTTCATAACCAATGGGTTCCTGATGAAAACTTGCCTAAAGGCGTGATTGTAACGGGAAGAGCGGAAAGGAGAGAGCAAAATCGTAATGACCGGTCTTTAAGATTCGATAAACAACTTTTCCTGGCGAACGTCTTCCGCACTTTTCTTGTGGGCTTCTGGACGCCCGATCACCGCCAGCACATTCAATTCCTGAAGGGCGGTGCGGGGGACGAAGACCCGTTGCGTGTTGCCGCGCGTATCCGGCGGCGTAATGAAAAATCCCTCGGCGCTGATCTGGGTAAGATCGTTGGCCATCAGGCCTTCCAGAATGTCGTTGTCAGTGAACTTGAGCCTCACCCATAGTCCATCGGTCCGCGGACGCGTGGTAAAAGTCTTGCGTCCCACGGCGGCGGTGTCACTGAAATCGCGGACAAAGTCCACGCTTTTGACTTCTCCCAGGTCAATCAGCACCACTTTGCCGGAAGGGTTCAGCAGTTCCAGTTTGCCTTCAACCACAAAATTAGCGGGCGAAACGTATCCGCTAATGGAATCGCGTCCCATTTTGCGCACGATCACCTTTTTGTGGCTGGAGGCCATAATGCAATGATTCTCGCACTGTTTGCGGGGGCATCAAAGGCGTCATCGCACCAATCCGAGTGATGGGGTAGCCAAAAGGTTACCCTTTGTGATAATGTTTCGAGTTTGTTCGAGTCCCTGCGGTAGCCGTCTAACTCTTGTATAAAGTGCAACTTACGAAAAACCTGGGAGAAGCGGTGAACCCACCGGCCGTGGCCCGGAAGGGCATGTGTGTGTTCCTTTAACTGATGGCTGACTTTATTTACCTAATGGAAACCCGGCTCACGCCGGACCAGCAGCGTGCAGTCGCGCTGGTGACCGACGTTGCCCGTGCCCACGAAATGAACATTTACCTGACCGGGGGCGCGGTCCGCGACATAATCAGCGGCTTTATTATTCGCGATCTCGACTTCTCCGTGCAGGGCAACGCGCTTAAGCTGCAGAAGGACTTTGAAAAGTCCGGCGCGGTGCTGGAAGCCAGTGACGAAGGCACGCGCACCCTGATGCTGCTCCTGCCGGGAAATGTCCGCGCGGAAGTTACCAGCGCCCGCTCAGAACGCTATGACAAACCGGGCAAGCCGGCCGAGGTTACTCCGGGAACAATCTATGACGACATGCGCCGGCGTGACTTTACCGTCAATGCCATGGCGCTCTCGCTCAACCCGGGTTCGCGCGGGCTGCTCACAGATCCGTTCAATGGCGTGGCCGATATTGAAGCAAAGGTGCTGCGCGTCCTGCATAACTATGCGTTTTATGAAGAGCCTTCGCGGCTGATTCGCGCTACGCGGCTGCTGACCCGCTTCCACTGGACCCTGGAAGAGCGCACACAGGCGCGCTACGATGCGGCCAAAGAAAATAATTACATTGAAAATATTTCTGACCGCGCCGTAGGACATGAGATCGAGCAACTGGCGCATGAAGATAATCCCATTGAAGTTTTGAAGACCCTGGAAAAAGAAGGCTGGCTCAAAGTGCTGGTGCCGCACTTCTCCGTGGCCAAGGTGGATACGTCCGGACTGAATCAGGTTTTCAAGGTCAAGCAGCAGCTACAGGAAGTTGGCGTGAATCCGGACGCCAGCCCCATTGTGATGCACTTCCTCACGCGCAAACTGGGCGATAAAGATATTTCGGCGATGCAAAAGCAGATCGTGAACAAAGGGTTTGTGGAGCGCTGGAAACACCTGGAAGATGATGCCAAAGATTTTGCCAAGAAGCTGATGGCCAAGGAGCTGGCGCTACCGTCGGAAACATGGAAATTCCTGATGACGAACCGTCCGGATGCGCTGCTGTTTAATGCCATTACGCCACGAGCGTCGGCGGTCGAGCAAAAGATCAAAAACTTTTTGACCAAGTGGCCGCTGGTCCGGCAGAAACTGCCTTTCCCTGAAATGGTGGAGATGCGCATTACGCCGGAGCATCCTGAGTACAAAAAAATACTGGATGAAGCGTTCCTGATGTTGCTGGACGGCAAGCTGCGTTCGCACACGGAAATCGTGAAGTTCCTGGAGCCTTATTCTCCGCCGGAACCGCCGCCACCGCCTCCGCCTCCACGCCGCGGAAGAGCGAAGAAGGAAGCAGCGCCCGGAGCACCCGGCGACCAAGTTCCCAAGAAGCGTGGACGCAAGCCCAAGAACGCGGTGGCCGGAACGCCTGCGCCGGTACCTGCTGCGCCAGCGGCTGAAGCAGCAGCACTAGCAGCGGCGACTCCTGCAAAGCATGCCGCACTGGCGGCCAAGCAGAAAGCTGCTCCTGCACCGCCTGCGGCCAAGAAGGCCGCGCCCGCGAAAGCCGCCGCAAAGGCCCCGGCAAAACCGGCGGCCAAGAAGCCTGCGCCAAAGAAAGCCGCTCCCAAAAAGGCCGCACCAGCGAAGAAAAAAGGCAAGAAGAAGTAGCGGCGTCGCGCCGGTCCCGCTTGCTGCTTTATCATTGCAGCCATGCTGAAACAGAATCGATGGGCAATGATTGCGGGAGTATTGTGTCTGGTCTCGGCATATGCCACCGGGCAAGATCAGTCACCAACGGCAATTCGCAATGCTGTCCGTGAATACCGCCAGCAGCATGAAGCCGATATCGTGCGCAGCTTTGCGCAATTGCTTGCGCTGCCGAACGTGGCGAGCGATACGGCCAACATCACGCGCAATGCCGAGGCGATCATCAAGATGCTGGAGCAGCGCGGCTTTCACACGCAGAAACTTACTGTCACCGGCGCTCCGCCGGTGCCAAGCCCGACGACCAGGCCGCTGGCCCCGATCCTGGCCAGCCGCTCAACAAACTGGACCTGAGCGTCCGGGGCCACCCCCAGGCCGGTCCCGTTGGTCAGCAGCAACTCGCTCGGGCCAAGGA
>DAHUXR010000060.1:15878-27875 GCA_027307045.1 Acidobacteriaceae bacterium | reverse complement strand
ATTCCTGCACGGAGGGCTTGGCCAATGACTGGCACTTTGTCCATCTGGGCAGCCGAGCCGTGGGACGAGCCGCCGCCGTAATTGCGGAAGCTACGGCCATAACTGGGGACAGCCGCATCAGCCCGCAGGACCTCGGCATCTGGACGGACGCGCATATTGGACCGTTGCGCCGAGTGTTTTCCTTTATCGCCGAACAAGGTTCCGTCCCGGGGATCCAACTGGCACACGCCGGCAGGAAGGCAAGCACCAACGAGCCGTGGAATGGCGGCAAGCCAATTAGTCCAACCGAGGGCGGATGGACGCCCATTTTTGCCCCCAGCGCCCTGGCTTTTGCTGATGGCTACCAGGTTCCGCAGGTACTCACGGTTGCAGAGATTGGGGCAACCGTTGAAGCTTTTGCCGCCGCCGCACGCCGTGCCCTGGCCGCAGGCGCAAAACTCATCGAACTGCATTCCGCGCACGGCTATCTGTTGCATTCGTTTCTCTCGCCTTTGAGCAACCAACGTACTGACGAATATGGCGGATCGTTCGCCAATCGTATCCGGATCGTCTGCGAAGTCGTAACAGCGGTAAGAAAAGTCTGGCCGGAGCAATACCCGCTTTGGGTGCGCGTCTCCGCCACTGACTGGACAGAGGGCGGCTGGACACCCGAGGAATCAGTCGAGTTAGCCAAAACACTTAAACCGCTCGGCGTGGACTTGATTGATTGTTCTTCCGGCGGCAACGTGGCCCGGGCAAAAATTCCCGTAGGGCCGGGCTATCAAGTGGCGTTCGCGGAAAAAATCCGCCGCGAGGCCGACATTCCAACCGGCGCCGTCGGCATGATCACCGATCCGGCCCAGGCCGATCAGATCATCCGCTCTGGCCAGGCCGACGTGGTGATCATGGCGCGCCAATTCCTGCGCGATCCCTACTGGCCTCTGCTGGCGGCACAGGCGCTGGGACAGGACATCCAATGGCCTTTGCAATATGACCGCGCCAAAAAGAAATGAAATGAGGGAAACTGTTTAAAACCTCATCACGGATGAACATTGATCTCAGGGTATTTAAAGTGTTAGGAGTTCGGTTTTACAGATCAAACGCTCAGCAGCCAGCTCATGGAAGTATGAGGTGGTTGAAATCATGAAGGACTTCCCCACGATTCCAGATCAGTGTCATCTGTATTAAATCAGTGGTAAAGTTTTTGCGCTTTTACTTTCGTTGTGTCGCCTGCGCGCTTTGGGCGGCGTGCTGCGCTTCTTCCATACGATTGATCGCGCGCTTTTCCACCGGTGACGATAAAACAATGGACGTCGAGGTGGTGCCAAAAGGCGTCAGCCTGTCTATGAGTGACTCCAGGTGCTCCACTGAACGCACATGGACTTTCATAATGAAAGAATCTGCTCCCGTGCCGCGATGGCATTCCACTACTTCGGGGGAATTCTTCACCACCGCCGTGATCCGGGTAAAAACATCGCCAACAACGGACATGCGTATGAAAGCGGTGATGGGCATTCCAACCTTCATTGGATCGATATCGGCGTGGTAGCCGACAATGATTCCGGCTTCTTCCATGCGCTTTACGCGCTCCACCACGGCTGGCGTTGTGAGACCAACTCGCCGTCCCAGTTCAGCGTAAGAGAGCCGCCCGTTGATTTGCAGTTCTTGCAGCAGCTTCCAGCCAATCTGGTCAAGCAACTTGTCTGTTCTTAAATTTGTTTCCATGTTTTGCCTGATATTATAAGTCAGATTTTCTTTTTCTTGGCCTTATTTTGGGAATTGAGCAAATGCATCCAGTTCATCGAAAGATTAGTAAACTCTAATCTTCTCTCAATGGCCTTTTATTTAACACGAAAACGCAATTTCTGCCTAATAAAAACGTGTTTGGTTCAGGTCTGCCATCCCCGAGGTTTTAGCTGCCTGTAACTTCATCTTCGCCCGGCTGGAACGCTCCTGATTATGAAACTGAACGTCCGCCCTTTTGCGACAGAGCATTCCAAAATCCTGCCTTGCGCCCGGATTTTCAAAGTCGGGGTGAGCGGCTGCACCTAAGTATCGGAATGCTTCCCGCATACTGTTCTAACTATGGAAGGGCTTGGTTGTTAAGGCATTCCTCTGAATCGCTGTACGCACCCGCCGATGTACACTAACGTACCAACGCAATAATAGTTTTCCTTGCTTTGAGCTTATAACCCATATAAAAATGAACTTTCCAGTTGAACAAAAACGATTCGCCGCACTGATTACCCAGGGTGTGAGCTAGCAATTTTCAAAATGGATCCTATAGTTATTACTCACCAAGAAGTTGCTCAGGCACAGATTCCGCTCCAGGGATCTCCAGAAGTCCGCCCAAAAGTGCCGAACCCGGTCCCGCTGTGGACGCGCCTGTTATTTGTGCCCCTGGTCCTGGTGTTGCCGCTGTTGTGTCTAGCTGCGCTTATCATGAGAGTAGCCACGCGCAGCCAGGCGCCGCGTGTCCGGCAAACTTGGGCCTCGTATCTTCTAACATTGCTCATCATCAGCGGCATTTTATCCACCATTATGGTGGTCTTCACCATCTCTTTGGATTCTGTTCCCGTGCCGGATGCAATCAGCTCCTCTCTTTCCGATCTGGACGAGCGCGGCAACTTCCCATCACTGCCTGCGGGCAAGGAAATGTCCAGCGTGGAGTTGAGCTCGACGTTGAAGCCTCTGGTGTTGCTGGCCTCGCCTGCCGCCAAGCGCTGGTTTCAGCCGACTGCGGGAGTTTCCGGCCTGCTGGGCGCGGCCATGATTCTCCATGCTGATTCGCATGGCTATTTACTGGCAACGGCGCGGCACGTGGCAGATGGTGAGGACTGGCGCTCGCGCACAGGCCCGCAAAAAGTAATGGTCTCAGTTGGCATGAACGGCTGGGCCTCAGCGCAGGTGGTTGGCCGCCACAAGCATCTTGATGTCGCGCTGCTCTGGCTGGAGCGTCACTACGGCGACGCGGAATTCACCCAACCCGTGGCGACCTACGGCAGCGTGCAGATGGGCGAGAAGATTTTTGTCATCGGCCATCCTGAAGGGCTGAATTTTTCCGTGAGCAACGGCATTGTTTCGCGCACGCCGGGCAATGACGTGTTGCAGGTTTCCGCTCCTATCAGCCCGGGAAACAGCGGCGGCCCGGTCTATGACGAATTTGGCAACCTGCTCGGCATCGTTACCTCCAAGGTAGCGCGCTCCATGGAGCCGGAAGCCGAGAACCTGAACTTCGCGGTGAGCACGGACGCGCTGCTGCACGAATCTGACTGGGACTTTGTTACCGGCGGAAGCGCGCCACGGAACCTGCTGGCGGATTTTGTTCACCAGGCCAAAGTGCGCAAAGTGCCCATGACCTCGGCTGCCCGATAGGAAAAATCTCAAACATGGCTAACATAACTGTTACTGTTTACGATTCAACGGAAAACAAGCGCGTGCCGGTGGAACTGCCGGACGACGCTCCGGCCAATCGCATTATTGCCGTGCTGGTGGATAAGCTGCAATTACCGCAAAACGGTCCAGACGGCGCTCCGCTCAGCTACAAGTTTCATCACAAAAACTCAGGCCGCCAGATCCAGGATTCGCAGACCCTTTCTGACGCTGCCGTAAAAGAAGGCGACATTCTTCGCCTGCAACCGGAAATCACCGCGGGAGCGCGATGAGCAAGTCCTTGGCATCGGCGAACGGCGGTGGATCCATTCCCGCCAGCGACGACAGGTTCAGCCGCTTCCGTCTCATCGGCTGGTGGGACCAGGAAAAGCTCCGCTCGGCGCGCGTGCTAGTCATCGGCGCCGGCGCTCTTGGCAACGAGATCTTGAAGAACATGGCGTTGCTTGGCTTCGCCAACATCGTCATCGTCGATCTCGACTCCATTGAAGCTTCAAATCTCTCACGCAGCATTCTCTATCGTGCATCAGACGTAGGCCGCCGCAAAGCCGACGTTGCTGCCGACGCCGTAAGAAATATCTTTCCTGAAGCTCGCGTCCATGCAATCACCGCTAACGTAGTTCATGGTCTTGGGCTGGGACTATTCGCGTGGGCCGATGTTGTGATTGCGGGACTCGACAACCGCGAAGCGCGGCTATGGATCAATCGCGCCTGCTGGAAGATGAACAAGCCGTGGATAGACGGCGCTATAGAAGGCATTAACGGCGTGGCCCGCGTTTTCAAGGCCGGACAGCCGCCCTGCTATGAATGTACGCTCGGGGAAACGGACTGGGCCATTCTGAACAAGCGCATGTCATGCAATCTGCTGGCGCTGGAAAACGATACTGAAGGCAAAGTTGCCACCACGCCCACCATCTCTTCCATCATTGCCGGATTGCAGGTACAGGAAGCGGTAAAGCTGTTGCATGGTCTGCCCGTGCTGGCAGGCAAGGGTTTCATTTTTGAAGGGCTCAATCACACTTCTTATAAGGTTGAATACACTGAGAACCGCGATTGCATGAGCCATTACACCTTTGCTGAGGTGATCCGGCTTCAGGAAACTTCGCGCGATCTTTCACTCGCCCAAATGCTTGACCGGGCACGGCTCGATCTTGGATCAAAGGACGTTGCGCTTGAATTCAGCCGCGACGTGATTCACAAACTCGCGTGTCCGGGCTGTGGGGAGGAAGAAGAGTTGTTTGCCGCTGTGGGCGCCGTGCCTTATGCGCGCGGCAAATGCGCTACAGATGGCCAGATGCGCGCCGTAATCACCGCGCACGGATATTCCGGCCACGAACCGTTTGGCGACCGCACTCTTGATCGGCTTGGGCTCCCGCTTTTTGACGTTGTTACCGCCCGCTCCCCTGAACGCGAGATCGCCTACCTGATTGGTGGCGATGAAAAACAAGTGCTCTCGCAGAGCGCGATGGGAGCGGCACGCTGATGCCTAAGCCGGCCAAAGTCAAGGTCAGGGTTTCCACGCAGCCCGTGGTAGTGATGGAAGCGGAAGTCGCGCGCAAAATCCGCCAGCACGCCCGCACGTCAATGAAGGCCGAAGTTTGCGGCGTGTTGATCGGCAATACTGAGCACGAGCGCATGACGGTGGAAGCCTGCATCGCAGGCATCAATGCCGCGCAGGGCGGCGCTCACGTCACCTTCACGCAGGACACCTGGGAACATATATATAAGATTAAGGACAAGGAATACCCGGACGACAAGATCGTTGGCTGGTATCACTCGCATCCTGGGTTCGGTGTGTTTCTCTCGGAGCACGATCTCTTTATCCAGCAGAATTTCTTTTCCAATCCGCAGCAGGTGGCGTGGGTTTACGATCCGCACACGGACGAAGAAGGCTGCTTCGGCTGGATCGGCGGCAATATTGAAAAGCTTTCTGCCATCCGCGTGGGCTATTCCCAGGATGTTGAGCTTACCGGCTCCTCTGCTCAGGATTTTGAAGAAGATGATGACAGCGCTTCACATTCCATGGTCCGCACCGACCGTGAACAAAGGCCTCCGGAACCGACGTGGATGAAATGGACAATCCGGACGATGACTTATCTGGCAATCGTCCTTTTTGGCCTGGTGTCGGGCTATATGTTGCGGAACTGGCAGGTGTCCCCAGTCTTGGATTCCTATCAGCAGATGATCAACCACCCGCTTGAAGCTTGCCGGGCGTTGCTCTCGCTCGATCAGGAGCGGAACGGGATGGTGGCGACTCCACAAGGTCCCCAGCAGGGTTCACCTCAGCAAGCTCCGCAGCAGAAAGTCCCGGAGGCAAAAGGAAACGATGGCAAGCACTGACGACAAACCGGCAATGAAAATCACCCTGGAAGACCTTGCCAAAGTAGAGCTTCCGTCACCAGCCCCTGCCGGCAACATGGCCCCCACTGCGGCTGGAGCCAAACAGTATGGCAACATCGCTGCGCCTGCTGATGGCCCGGCAATAGTGACGGAAGAGAAAGGCCACATCTTTTTACAGGGATGGTTCTACCTGGGCGTTGCTGGAATGCTTGGCGCGCTTGCCGGTTGGGGTATCTGTGAGCCTTTCTTCGGAGAACATGGCAAGGCAAGCTGGCTTGCTTTGATTACTCTTCCAGTGATCGTTATGTTGACCTGCCTTGGCCTAGGCATTGCGGAAAGCATTGTGGAGCGTTCCGGCAAGAAAGCCCTGATTCGCGGACTCACCGCCCTGGGCCTGGGCGCGGTCTTTGGCGTGATCTTTGATATCGCCGCTGAAATGGTATTTGGATTGTTGCGTGCAATCATTATCTCTCTTGGTGTACACACGGCAAAGAACCCCGCATTCTGGCTGGTTCGTGGTATTGCCTGGGCCGTTTTCGGTGTTGCGGGAGGAATTGTTTATGGCCTCACAGATCGCTCGGGGCGCAAAACCAAGTATGGCATTATCGGCGGATTGATTGGTGCAGGGCTTGGGGGAGCTATTTTTGATCCCATCAGTTTTGCCACGCAAACCGGGACGGTCAGCCGCGGCGTCGGCTTTGCTCTGCTCGGGCTGGCCACGGGTGTCGCCATCGGCATCGTTGAAAGTGCGCTCAAAGACCGCTGGCTTTATGTTGCATCGGGGCCGTTGGCAGGCAAGCAATTCATCCTTTATAAGCCGATAACCACCATCGGCAGCAGCCAGTCGTCAGACATCTACTTGTTTAAGGACACCAGCATTCTTCCGCAGCACGGTGTCATTGAGCTGCGAGGCGCGCAAACGTTTATACGTTCTGACGGGCCGGTATTTGTTTCCGGAGCGCCCGCGCGCTATCGCGCATTGCAAAGCGGTGACCTTATCCAGATTGGGCGGTATGCGTTCCATTTTCGCGAAAGGCAGAGGAATTAATGGCCGAGCCTGTCTGCCCATATTGCCGCATGCCGTTTGACGAGGCCTCACCGCCAAGGATTTTCTGCACCGCGTGCGGCATGCCGCATCATGAAGATTGCTATCAGGAAAATGGCGGTTGCACCGTCTTCGGCTGCAAGCGCGCGCCTGCCGATGATCCCAAGCTCCAGGTTTCGCTAAGCGACCTAAGCGCCGTAACCATGCCGGCCCAGCCGCATGCTCCTGTTGCGCAGCAATACGCTCCTGTGGTGCAGCAGCCAGCTCCAGTACAAGGCTATCAACCGTCGCGTTATAGCGGGCCGCTGGGTTTGTCGCAAGCAGCCGCTACGGCGCCAGCGCAATCTCCAACTGCGGCCAACCCGCTGCCGTCAACGTCAGCAGCATATCCTTATGCCGCGCCAGTTTATGGTTCCACACATAAGAGCCGGACAAGTTACATTGTTCTTGGCATTTTTCTTGGCTGGCTGGGAATACACAACTTTTACGCCGGATACACCGGCCGTGCGGTGGGTCAGCTGTGTCTTACCGTTTTAACGCTGGGCTATCTTGGTCTGGTGTCGTGGATCTGGGCCATCATTGAAATCTGCATCGTGGAAAAGGACAGCACCGGCCTGCGTTTCGGCTGAGTGCTCCAGGGGAAGAATGAAATATTACATTCAGCGCCAACTCAATGAATATGGACCGTACACGCTGGCCGACTTGCAGCGTTATGTCGCGCAGGGAAGCATCCAGCTTGCTGATCTTACTCGTAGCGAAGGCATGACGGATTGGGTCCCGGTCTCGCAGGTCATAGGGAATATTCCCATTCCTGTGGCTGTCTCCGCGGGGGCCGGTGCCGGTGCATACGCCGGAGGAACGGTCTATGGTGGTGGAACCGTCTACGATGGATCGAGTGCAGGTTTCGGAGTGCAGGCACTACCGATGCAGGGCAATCCAATCGTTCCACCCGACTTTCATTGGGGTCTGGTGCTTCTGATTGGCGTGTTCACGTGCGGCCTGTTTTTCAGTGCCTGGATGATCGTTGAGGCGGTATATGTGCGGAAGATCAAGCCGGATAGCAAAGGGCTGATGTTTGTGATCATCGCTGTTGCCGGGTCCTATCTCGGCGGGTTCGCCAATGGCTTCATCAGCGCGATCAACCATACGAATCCGCAACCGTTAGGGCATCTGATCACGATCGTATTCGCCATAATCTTCCTGGTGGCAGCTTTCCAGATGCGAAGCGAACTGGAGGAGTACTACAACACAACGGAACCAATCAACCTCCAACTCAACGGAGTGATGACCTTCTTTTTCGCCCTTTTTTATTTTCAGCATCACTTTTCCCGGATTGCTCAATGGAAAAAAACCGGGGTTCTGGCGCCGCAGGGCTGATGAAACTTCGAACCATGACCGGAATGGCGATTGTGGTGCTGCTTGGCGGCCTTGCGATTGTCTATCGATTTCCGCCGACCGAATATTCCTTCTACCCGCGCTGTCCGATCTATTTAACTACGCACTGGCTTTGCCCGGGTTGCGGCAGCACGCGCGCGCTGCATGCCCTTTTGCATCTCGATATTCAGAGCGCGCTCCATTACAACGCTTTATTCACGTTGCTGTTTCCTCTCGCATGCTTGTGGCTTGGCTTCATCTGTTATCGAACGATGCGGTATGATCAATTTCCAACCTTGGCATTTCCGCGTAGCGTTGCCGCTTGCCTGATAGTTACCGTTCTGCTGTTCACGGTCGCCAGAAACACCATGTTCGCTTTTTGAGTTGCTTATGTTGTCACCCAGAATTCGCCGGCTAAAACTCGACCACGATTCGCTCTTCAAGCGTTTTTCCGGATGGCCATTGATCCGCATTGTGGGCACCGCCGGAATGCCGCCGGAACTGTATCGCTTCCAATATCTGGTGCGCGGGCTGTATGTGGCCCCGGATGGCGCCATCCTTGAGCGCAACGATCACTTGCTGGAAGTGAATCTTTCTCTGGGCTATCCGCGTCGCGCGCCGCAGTGCCGCATGCTGACGCCTGTGTTTCATCCCAATTTCGACGACAGCTCGGTCTGCATCGGCGATTTCTGGGCAGCCTCAGAGTCTTTGGACGACCTGATTATTCGCATTGGCCGCATGATCTCTTATCAGGAGTACAACACCAAGAGCCCCTTGAACGGGCTGGCGGCAAAATGGGCGGCGCAGAACCCCAGCCTGTTGCCGGTCGATCCTCGCCCTATCGCTCCTCCACTCGACCAGCCGGTGGTGGAACCAAGTATGCCAACACCCGCGCCGCAACAAGCCGTCGCTGCTTCCATCCCGCAGCCGCCGTCTCAGGCTGCCGCTTCTGTTCCTGAAGGCGAGGACCCATGGGAACAGAAAATCGTGATTTCGTAACAGCAGGCATGATTTTTTCCGCGTAGCAAACCAGCGGTCGAGATCTTTTGCCGCCAAGACATATTGCCGTTTACCGCAGTCCTTCAGATAGCCTGAATCCGAGTGAGTTTTACTGAAAACCGCAAGGGTTTCGGGAATCGTGTTTTTCTTTGCGCAGCTTTTCCCGTTTCTGCATCCCGGATTTTTTTCAATTCATTTTTTGCCTCGATATTACGGATGCTAAGCTCCAGCACGCTTGGCCGACTTCCTGGTCTTCGTGCTGCGCCAGAAAAAACGAATGACCGCTCATAAACGCTGGACCTTCAGTGGAGAAAATTCCTATTTGTCCTGGCTTCCTCTGTTCATATCGTTGTTCGACAGACGCAGCATAAACCAAAAGAATAAAAATGAGGTCACAGAAATGAAACTTCCCCAGGGAAAAATCAAAGTCGTATCTCTTTTTCTCTTTTTAATCTTGGCTGTGAACTTTATGGCCGCGCAGGAACTCAGACAGCACGTTGACAATCCTGGACAGACAGCTGACACGGCCCCCACCGGCCACGTTCCCGGCGTTCCCCCGGCAACCATTGAGCCTGCTAAACCCGGCCCCATTGGCGAAACAGTCGTCACCGGCAATGGAATCAATTACCACAACGGTCCGGTAATGCGCGGCAATCCCGTTAACGCTTACATCGTCTGGTACGGAAACTGGAGCAGCACCGGATCCAACACCGCGGCGACGAAGAGCCTTATCGAACATTTTCTCGGCACCATCGGCGGATCGAATATCGAAAAAGTAAATACCACTTACGGCGATACCATCGGCAACGTGAGCGGAAATGTGCGTTTTGGCGGCAGCACGATCAATACCAGCACCGCAAACCTGAGTGATTCCGGTGTGCAGAGCGTGGTGGCCAATGCGCTCAACGCCGGCGCCCTGCCGCGTGATTCCAACGGAGTGTATTTCGTTCTTACGTCTTCAGGCGTGAGCGAAACTTCCGGCTTCTGCACACAGTACTGCGGCTGGCACACCCACGCTACCTTGGGCGGGGTCGATATTAAATACTCATTCGTCGGCAATCCTGATCGCTGCCCCAGTGGCTGCGAAATCCAGACCACCGGCCCCAACAGCCCGGCGACGGGCATTGGCGGCGCGGACGGCATGGCGAACGTGATGTCTCATGAGTTGGAAGAAGCAATTTCCGATCCTGACCTGAACGCGTGGTTTGATTCGAGCGGACAGGAAAACGCCGACAAGTGCAACTTCAACTTCGGTGCAACCAGCACTTGCACCTCTACCAGTATTTGCAGCGCGGCAGGGAAAGCAGCCGCAGCCAAGTTCAACCAGACCTTCGGCAATAACGACTGGATGCTGCAGCAGAACTGGAGAAATTCCGGTGGCGGCGCCTGCGCGCAGCACCTGTAAACAACTTACTTACGGGCCGCCTGCTCCTGGCGGCCCCTTCTTTCCCTTAGAAAAGCGCGGATGGTCGGCGAATTAAGCAGGAGAGTATCTGCTATGGGAAAACAAAACATAGCTGGATTGCCGGCTTGCAAGTGCTTTTGAAAACCGCACATCGCCGCGAAAAATCACGTTATTCGTGATTGTGCTCAGCTGATTCTCGTGATAATCTCTCGGACATTCTGTTCTGCTCGATTCCGGGGGGGCCGCGAATCAGAATTCATCAAATTCATATTCATTCATAAGTCGGGACCCAATAAATGCTTTTCGGCTTCTTCTGTTCATTTCATTTTGACAGACGCAGCAACTCTTTGACATCGAGGTTAATTCGCAAATGAAAGCTCCTCTTGGAAAAATTCGGTTCTCGTTAGCGCTGCTCTTTATCCTGTTGGCCGCCAACTTCGTGATGGCGCAATCCGTACTTCATCCATCGGTTCCTTCTGGCGACAGGATGGTTCCGAACGGCGACGGCACCGCAACGGCAACAGCCGCTCCCACTGGACAGTCTGTCACCACCGGCAACGGCATCAACTATAACGGCGGCCCGGTACTGAAGGGCAGTCCGGTTCCGATTTACATCATCTGGTACGGAAACTGGAGCGGCACAGGATCGAACACTGCGGCCACTCAAACCCTTCTCCAAGGATTCCTGTCGAGCACGTCTCTGGGCGGATCCAATTATGAAGCGATCAATACCCTCTATGGCGATACCACTGGAAACGTGAGCGGCCATCTGAATTTCGTCCAGGCGGTCTCTGACACCGGTTCGCAGGGAACACGGCTCAGGAACAGCAGCATCACCGCGGCCATTTCCGCCCAGTTAACTGCTGGCCATCTACCCACGGATCCAAACGGCATTTATATTTTTGCAACCTCCTCGAACGTTAAAGAGAGCGGATTCTGCACCCAGTTCTGCGGCTTCCACACCCATCAGACGATCAACGGCGCCGACATCAAGTGGGCCTTCATTGGCAACACTGACCAGTGCCCCAGCGGCTGCGAAATCCAGGCCACCGGTCCCAACAGCCCGGCAACGGGCGTGGGCGGCGCGGACGGAATGGCCAATGTGATGACACACGAAACAGAAGAAGCCATCACCGATCCAGACCTTAACGCCTGGTTTGATTCCAGCGGCAACGAAGACGCGGACAAGTGCAACTTCAAATTCGGTCCTACGCAAATTGCACCCAACGGCTCCAAGTTCAACCAGACCTTTGGCGGCCACAACTGGATGATCCAGTTGGAATGGGAAAATAGCCGCGGCGGCGGTTGCGACCAAGTCCTTGGCGGAGCGTTCTTCACCAGCTAGTTCCAGCTTTTTCTATAACGGCCGTCCGGCTTGCCGGACGGCTTTTTATTGGTGCGCCCGGCAGGGCGCACTCACTCGGAGGTGAAAGTCCTCTACTCACCCGACAAGGGGAAGAGTTAA
>DAHUXR010000060.1:0-15779 GCA_027307045.1 Acidobacteriaceae bacterium | reverse complement strand
CGAAGCTGAGTTTTCCCCGTCCAGCAACGGATTTCGGCCCCGGCGCAAAGCTCACCAAGCCGTGCAAGCGGCACGTGGGTATGTGGCGGAGGGCCGGAGTTGGGTGGTAGACATGGATTTGGAAAAATTCTTCGACCGTGTGAACCATGACATGGTGATGTCGCGGGTGGCACGGAAAGTCAGGGACGAACGAGTCCTCAAACTGCTGCGGCGCTATCTGGAAGCGGGCATGATGGAAGGTGGAGGGGTGAAGCCGGGGGAAGAAGGAACACCGCAAGGTGGGCCGTTGTCCCCGCTGCTGTCCAACATTCTGCTGACCGACTTGGATCGCGAACTGGAGAAGCGGCGACACCGGTTCTGCCGCTACGCCGATGACTGTAACGTGTATGTCAAAAGCAAAGCCGCAGGGCGAAGGGTCATGGCAGCCATGCGGAGCTTTCTGGAGAAGAAGCTGAAACTCCGGGTGAATGAGGAAAAGAGTGCGGTAGCACGACCGTGGGGGCGGAAGTTTCTGGGCTCTACGATGAGTCGAGAACGGGAACCGAGGCTCAAGATCGCAGCCACGAGCCGGCAACGGCGGGAGGAGAAAATCCGCCAGTTGATGCGAACGGCGCGGGGACGGAGTTTGCAGAAGACCATCGCCATCCTCAACCCGCTGTTGCGGGGATGGGTAGCGTACTTCCGCCTGGTGGAAATTAAAGCCGTGCTGGAAGAGCTGGATGGGTGGATTCGGCGTAAACTGCGCACCCTGCTGTGGCGACAGTGGAAGCGACCTAGTACACGAGTCCAACGCCTGAAGCAGCGAGGATTGGGAGAGCACCCAGCCCGGCTCTCGGCCAACAATGGTCATGGGCCATGGTGGAACGGCGGCGCGGCGCACATGCACCGTGCCTATCCTAAGTCCTGGTTTGATCGAATGGAGCTTCTCTCGCTGCTGGATACTCAGCGGCGTCTTCAGAGTCTTTCATGAACCGCCGTATGCGGAACCGCATGTACGGTGGTGTGAGAGGACGCCGGGGGTAACCCCGCCTCCTACTCGATCATTAAGCGACTCGTATGCCTCTAAGGCACAGTAATGCTTCTGCTGCTGGAAAAACTCCTGCCCGTGCTGTCAAAGGCTTTTACCACAAGCAAATGCGATCCTGAATTCATAGGCACATCTGTTTCAATCAGGGTGCTGTTGGGTGAATGGAACACTTCCTTGAAATCAAGATAGATCTGCATGGTTGCAATAGGCGCGGTGGATTTGGCTGCGGCCACAACATGCACTGGCGCGTCCACCGCCGCTTTCTGTCCTGGAGAACAGATGTTTACCGTGAAGTTTGTGCTCTCTGAACAAGGTGGCACAGTCGCCGGAATTGACCTGGGCGTGGAAAGAAAAAAGTCATTGTGGAAAGGCTGCCCCTCGGTCCACGATTTCACTTCCAGCCTGTGTTCTCCCGGCGCAAGCGCAAGGTTCTTATCGATGTTGCCGCCCGCGATCTGAAACACGAGCTTGTTATCAACATAGATCTGGCTCACGCTTGCAGCCGTTGACGACGTGAAGTGAGAAACAATGTGGGCCGGTGAAAGTCCTACCGCTCCGTCGGCGGGATGGCAGACCGTGACCGTGTGATTGACCGTACTGACCTTGCAAGCGCTGGGCGCAGTGGTATTGAGCACCACGAACACCGGCCCGCCGAACTTGCTTACCATGGCCAGGTCAGGCTTGCCATCATGGTTGAAGTCGGCCACTGCAACAGTTGGCTTCTCCACAATCGGCGCGTTCAGAGTCACTGTGATCAGGTCAGAAGGGCCTCCTTCGAATTGTGGAGGAGCGACAAACGTTCCATCCGCATTTTGTTTCTGGATAATCAGGGTCATATGCTCATTAAAGGGATCAAATGAGGGATCGTTTGTATTAACGCCCACAAGTACAAAATCTTTGTGGCCGTCGCCATCCACGTCGAATACGGCGCCTCCCACCTGAAAGCCGTTGTCATTCAAATCAAGCCCGGGACCTCCGCCAAAAGTGCCATCGCCCTTGTTAATGAACACGCCTGCTCCTATACAGGGTTCATGACAGCCGATAGACGGAATAATTGCGTCGGTAAGCCCATCCTGATTGATGTCAGTCGTAATCAGGTCTGTCGGCGGAACGATAGCCCCTCCGATGGGATCGTCTGTAAAGGTTCCGTCGCCATTGCTCACCAGCACTCCGAATGCGCCTTGCTGCACAATCACAAACGTGTTGCAGCACTCGATATAGTAGAGATCGTCTTTGCCGTCGCGATTGAAGTCCGCCAGGGCGATTTTTGAAAGCAGAAAAGGATTGTCGGCAGGAGGCTTGGGATCCAGTCCGATATTGCTGGTGACCTTCGTCGCCGTCACTCCGCCTTTGCCGTTGCCCAGGCTCACATGCACGGCATTCACCGTCGTGTTGCTTGAAGTGGCGATGTCAGGATTGCCGTCGCGGTTGAAGTCGCCCACCGCGATTGAATTTGCATTGGGCGCTCCGGCTATATCGTGGTGCGGTTGAAATGTTCCGTCGCCGTTTCCCAGCAGGATCGAAACGCTGTGCGCGGCGTCCGCTCCACCATTGGACACGGCCAGGTCCATTTTTCCGTCGTGGTTCCAATCTACAGCCGCCAGACCGCTAGGCCCCGGACCGGTGGCGAAGTCCATGTGCGGGCGGAAAGTGCCGTCACCGTTGTTGATCAGAATTGAGACCGTATTAGTGTCGCTGTTTACCGTGGCGATATCGGGAATATGGTCGCCGTTAAAATCGGCAACAATAATCTGGCCGGCTAATCCATTGACTGGATAACTTTTCGTTGAAAAACTTTGGCTAAAGCAGGTAAGGGATGCGAACAGCAAAAGAGCAACAACCAGGTGGTATTTCATGGGGTCTTACTCCGAGTTGCGTGACAACTCGTGTGATGGGATGTACTAATCAGTAAACAGAGTTGCTGCTGAATGGCGCAACAAAAAGTACTTAGCCCCGGCTTAATACTCCGGACAGGATAAACAAAGTAAAAAGCCCGCCAGTTTATGGCGGGCCTTGGTTTCGTTAAGAGATTCTTATCGATTTTGCTGCTGTGCGGCTGCGCGCTGGGCCACAATCTTTCTGGCGTTGTCTGCCAGTTCTTTGGCCTTGGGTAGCTGGTTCAATGCCGCGATCACCTGCGGGTCGTTCTCCGCGCGCACTCGCAGCCCCTCTTCCTGTCCAAACTCCGAGATGAAGAGTTCCGTCTTGATGCTGGACTTGATGTAGTCCGAACCTTCGTTCAAATCGGCTTCAGTGTACGGAATCTTCTGCGAGTCCAGGAATTTCCGGAACTCCTGCATCACCGCGTCCGTGACTTCAAAGTTCTTGTCCACATGGCGGTTGGTCAGGTAGTGCTTGGCAAAATTGAAGAACGCGTATTTCACCAGCAACGTGTCTTCGAAATGCGTGGTTTTGAACGGCTTTACTTTCACGTCAGGCGTGATGCCGCCGCCGCCAAACATGGTGCGCCCGCTGTCCGTCAATTTCACTTCCTTTGAAGGCGTGGTCGTGTTCGTGTTGGCGTTGTTGTTCGGATTATCTTCCTGCTCGCGGGCGTAGTAGTAATCGTAAAGAGATACGCCGGTGTAATCGCGCTGGATCAGCCTTCCGCTCGGCGTGTAGTACTTTGCCGTTGTCAGCGCCAGTCCTGTGTTTTCAGAGAGCGGATACACCGTCTGTACCAGTCCCTTGCCGAACGTTACTTCGCCGACGATCAGTCCACGATCATGGTCCTGGATTGCGCCGGAAACAATCTCCGCCGCTGAAGCCGTGCCACGGTTCACCAGCACTACCAGCGGATAATCTTTCCCGCCGTTGCCGTGCGCCGCCTTGTACATTTTTTCCGGTGAGCTGCGGCCATGATGCGAGACGATGACCTGGCCCTTCTTCAGGAATTTGTCGGCAACGCCCACGCCTTCATTCAGCAGTCCGCCAGGATTGCCGCGCAGATCAAGGATCAGGCCTTTCAGATCGCCAAAGCCTTGCAGCGCGTCTTCCACTTCCTGTTCCGTGGTTTCATTGAAGGCCGATATGTGCATGTAGCCGATGCCCGGCCGCACCATGAATTTCAAGTCAACGCTGTTGCGCGGAATCTCGTCGCGAATCACGTTGAACTCAAGTGGTTTCTCGGCGGCTTCCCGCAGGATCGAAATATGTACGTTGGTGCCTTTGGGGCCTTTCAGCAGGTCGGCCACATCGCTCACGCTCATGTTGTCCGTAGGCTTGGCGTCGACGGCAATAATCACGTCGCCCGGACGCAGTCCGGCTTTGTATGCCGGTGTTCCCGCAAACGGGGCCACTACGATGATCTTGTTGTTGCGCGGGGCAATCTGCATGCCCACGCCGTAATACTTGCCGCTCTGCTCTTCTCTCAGCAGCGAGTATGACTTGGGATCGAAGAAGTTTGAGTGCGGATCCAGCACGTGCAGCATGCCGGGGATGGCGCCGTTATAAATCGCCTTGTCGGGATTTACCGGCTCCGCATAATTTTGCTCCACGAGATTGTAGACTTCTGAAAACTGCTTGAGACCGTCGCGGACATCATTGTCCGACGCGCCTGCTGCAGATGAATTGCCTCTCTGGCTGAATGCGGCGGACCCCAGAAAGCCGCAGCTGACAATGATTAGGAGAACGAAGAAAAGAGAACGGTTTGTTCCACGAGACATGAAAAATCCCTCGGCCGCTAAGCCTCATCCAAATTGCAGAAAACTAAAGCCAGTATAACATCCATCCCATCACGGGCTTACATGCTTTTCGTCCCGTCATGGGCCTTGGTAACCGGCTACCGTGAAACCACGGTAATACACGCAGTTCCGTACCTCTGTGAGATGCTCATTCTTGCCCCAAAGCTGCGGAACATTTTCAATTGGAAAAGTTAATGTAAAATCCTGATATTTTTTAAGAAAAGCTGCGGTATTATGAAGCAAGAACACTATGGACTTCGGTTTTTCAGGCGAGATCTTTTTTATTATGCTTTTGGCGCTCATCCTGTTCGGGCCCAAGAAGTTACCGGAACTCGCCCGCACCTGGGGCAAATTCATGGCGGAATTCAAAAAGGCCAGCAATGAATTCCAGGGCCAGATTCATGAGGAAATCCGAAAGCTTGAGCTTGAAGAAGTGGACCCCCGTAAACACCTGGAACCGGAGATTGCCAAAATCTCCAGCGATGAGGACCTCTCCATACAGGGCGCCCTCAACCGCCTGACAGAGCGCATGAAGAATACCGTCGCGCAGGATACCGATGTCTGACTTAGTGGCAGAACCCGAACATAAGGAAGTTGAGCGGGAATTGCGGCAGATGGGCTCCATGAGCCTCTTCCAGCATCTGGAAGAGCTGCGCAAATGCATCATCCGTTCCGCCGCGGCCGTGGCCGTTGGATTTGGTGTTTGCTGGTATTTTGCCCAGGACAAAATCTATCCCGTTATTGAAAAGCCGATCCTGGTTGTTTTCAAGAAATACAACATTGATCCGCACCTGGCCTACCTCAGCCCTACCGATCCCTTTAACCTGTACCTGAAGGTCGGACTGATGGCCGGCATTTTTCTGGCTTCTCCTGTGATCTTGTACCAGGTTTGGAGCTTTATCTCGCCGGGGCTTTACCGGCATGAGAAGCGTTTTGTCCTGCCGTTTCTTTTTCTCTCCGTGGGACTCTTTCTGGCGGGTGGCGTCTTCGGATACAAGATTATCTTTCCGGTCGCGATGGATTTTCTCATTGGCAGCTACGGCGCAAATTTCCGGGCCACCATCACTATTGACGCCTACACCAAGCTGTTTCTCACCATCATTCTGGGCCTTGCCATAATCTTTGAGATGCCCATCGTGCTCGGTTTTGCCGGGATGATGGGCGTAGTGAACGCCAAGTTCCTCTTCAAGCACATTCGTGGGGCGGTGCTGATCTGCGTTACTCTTGCAGCCATTCTCAGTCCGACCACCGATATCATGAACCTGACCATCTACGCTGCTCCCATGGTCATTCTCTATATCGGCAGCATTGGACTTGTGTGGCTGGTCCACCCCAGGCAGCGCCGCAAGCGCGCAGACAAGCGCAAGGAAAAAGACAGGGAAGATGGTAGATCGCTCTAAACGCCTCGTAGAATGAAGGACGTGGTTTTTGGAATCTGTGCGACAAGGAGCGCAGGCGTGATCTTGTGTCTAAGAATTAGTGCCGCTTTTATCCTGG
Source organism: Acidobacteriaceae bacterium (assembly GCA_027307045.1). GTDB lineage: Bacteria > Acidobacteriota > Terriglobia > Terriglobales > Acidobacteriaceae > Angelobacter. Next base: position 9,572 of record DAHUXR010000060.1, on the reverse strand, counting down.
TGCTGTCACTGGCCGGCGTAGGATGTTCCAACGATAAAGCGGCTTCGGCTGCCGGCGAAACTTCCGCGCCGCAATCGGCCAGCCAATCCGCCAATCCATCCACCTCGCCTGCTAAAGCCGTCGAGCCGGCCGGTCCAGCGCTTCATATCGACGCCGCGCGCGCCATGCAGTACACCAAAGAGATAGTCGCCTTTGGGCCGCGTTGGGACAGCAGCAAGCCCATTGAGCAGGTGCGCGCCTATATCAAAGGGAAACTCAAGGGCGTTCAGGTGGAAGAGGATTCGTTTGTCGCTGAAACTTCCGCCGGCAAAATGCCCATGACCAACATCGTCGCCAAGTTCCCGGGTTCCAAAGACGGCATTATTGTGCTGGGTTCGCACTATGAAACCAATTACTGGCTGCGCAACACGCCGTTCGTCGGGGCCAATGACGGCGCGGCCACCAGCGCGCTTCTGTTGGCCATCGCTGACCAGCTTCGCGGCAAAAAGCTGGAAGGCTATAGCATCTGGATCGCTTTCCTTGACGGTGAAGAATCATTTACCCGCGAGTGGCGCACGAATGATGCGCTCTGGGGCAGCCGCCATCTGGCAAAAAAGCTGCAGGATGATGGCGCCAGCAAAAAGGTAAAAGCCTTTGTGCTGGCAGATATGATTGGTGACGCCGATCTCGATATCTGTCGCGACGAAAACTCAACCCCGTGGCTTGAAGATCTGTTGCTTCAGGCGGCAACGCATCTTGGCTATCAGTCGCACTTCTTTGCCTCCACAACCGCCGTGGAAGATGACCACATTCCGTTTTCCCACGCCGGTATGCCTGTGCTCGATGTGATCGATATTGATTATGGCTACAACAACAGCTTCCACCACACAGTCCAGGACACGGTGGATAAATTGAGCGTAGAAAGTTTGAAGATCAGCGGCGACGTGATTCTGGAGACCATCCGGCTGATCAACGGCATGGGCGATAATCCGCCGCGAGCGCCGCAGCAAAAGGTGCCGTCGTAGAAAATAATAATTTACGCGGCCTTCCGCGGTTTAATTTCCAACTCCGATGGTTGCACATAGACCTCGCCGTCTGAAATCTTGATGGCGTAAACCTTGATCTTCTCCTGTGCCGGCCCGGCGACCACTCTTCCGGTACGAACGTCGAACTGCGAGCCATGCCACGGGCACTGTACGGTACAACCCACCAGCGCGCCATCGGAAAGCGGGCCGCCTTTGTGAGTGCAATGGTCGCTGAAGGCAAACAGCCCTTCTGAACATCGCCCAACAACCACGCGTTCCGTGCCCACGTTTGCCATCAGCACCTGGCCATCGCCCAACTCGCTTTGATTGCAGACTGGCTTGCTCCAGGATTCGATGGTGCGCGTCTTCAACTTGCCTGCGCTGGCATATCGCCGGTCGACCCCAATCTGGTTGCGATAAACCAGCGTCCCGCCCAGCCATCCGGAGATTGCCAGTATTACGACGCCGATTCCCATCAACAGTAACGTTGCGCCATCCGGCGCTGCTGAAGGTGAACCCAGCCGGTATGCCACATAGATGAAGAGCAAGAGGACAAAGGTGTTCAGCCCGCCATGCAGCAGTCCGCGGTTCTTCGCGCTGGATTCTGGCGGAACGGTGTAAAGAAAGTCAATCACTCCCGCCGCTGCGGAGAGTACCGCTCCCACACAGCCTGCAATCACTGAGTAAAATCCCGCGGCCCAAAGCCCCGCATTGGAACCTCTGGCGCCAATCAAATCAAAAATGAAGCCGCCCACCCAGAACGCTATCGGAAAGCCCACCAGCATGGGATGGATTGGATGACTTTGAATGGACGCTTTGGAGCGCATGATATTTACCCCCCCCTCCTGAATGAGATACTCTGTCCCCATACGGAGGATGTCCGCCCTCCTGCCGATGTAACTTTTCTGACACACCGCTTTCAGCCGATATAATCGCTGCGTGGGAAATCTCGTCGTGCTCGCGATCAGCGGCTAAATCATCCATGCGCATCTGGTTCTGGATTGCCTTTAATGCTGCCATTCTTCTCTTGTTGTTTCTTGACCTCACGGTCATAAGCCGCAAGAGCCGCCGGGTTCCGTTCAAACAGGCCTTGCTCATGAGCGCCTTTTGGATCGGTCTGGCCATGGCGTTTGCCGTCTTTATCCATCAATGGCTCGGCGCGACCAAATCTCTGGAATTTTTGACAGGCTACGTTTTAGAGGAAGCGCTCAGCGTTGATAATCTATTTGTTTTCATCCTGCTGTTTGCCTATTTTAGAGTCCCGCCTGAAGAGGAAAAGACCGTGCTGTTCTGGGGGATTATCGGGGCTTTGGTCATGCGCGGGCTCTTCATCGGGGCCGGCGTGGCTCTGGTGCAGCGCTTCCACTGGATTCTCTATGCCTTCGGCGTCTTCCTGATCTGGACGGGCTTCCAGCTCATGCGTGGGGGTGACGAGGAGCAGGACCCCTCCCGCAATATAGTCTTGAAATTTTGCCGGCGCTTCCTGCCGCTCACTGAGAGCTATGAGGGGAAGAGCTTTTTTGTCCGGCGCCAGGGCAGGGTCCTGTTCACGCCCCTCTTTGTGGTCCTTCTGGTGGTAGAAACCACTGACATTCTTTTCGCCACGGACTCGATTCCGGCCATCCTGGCCATCACTCGTGACCCGTTTATCGTTTACACGTCAAACGTTTTCGCCATTCTTGGACTTCGCTCCATGTATTTTGCCCTGGCAGGAATGATGAAACTTTTCCACTACCTGAACTACGGGCTTTCGGTGGTCTTGATTTTTATTGGCGCCAAGATGCTGTTGCCGGAAAGGTACCACGTCCCTACGTGGGCGGCGTTGGCGGTGGTGGCGGGTGTGCTGGGACTTTCAGTGCTGGCTTCAGTGCTGTTTCCAAAGCCTGAAGAGTCTGATTCGCCAGCGGAGCCTTAGTTTGGAAGAGCGCCGGGTTTAAGCGACATCAGCAGGGCAAACTGCTGTTCTGGTGAGAGCCCGGTTGAATTTCTGCGGCGCGCCGTGCCAATACGGTCTTGCGGCAGCATGCCGGCCCGGTCCATGTCTTCATTGGAAAGGTTTAATTCGCGCAGCCCCCAGAAGCGCGTACGAATGGTCTTATGGTGCTCATTGATATAGCCGATTTCATGTTCGGTAATCATGGAGAGCGCCTTTTCGTAGGCGTCCTGCGGGGAATCCGCGAAAATGACGCGCGTCTTTTTGTGGACCAGGTTCTGTGGATCGCCTTCAAGGGTCACTTCTTCAGTAAGCTCTGCAATATACCAGCGGTCGGCTGTCCGTAATGTATGGGGCATGTTCTTCCTTTTCAACAGTTTGCGCGGAGCCCTTTGGAACAAACACTTGCCCGGCAGAACCTTCAAATCCCTCTGAGGCTTTCAAAATCCACCCCAAAAGAGTTTGCGCATTACTCTACTAAGGGTATGTTTAGAGGGCAAAAAATAGAGGTTTCTGAAAAAATATTCGGCCCTGATTTTATTTCATTAGCTTCGGGACGCGGTTCTGGGGCACCGCCCATAGCTAAAAGTCCCAATTGTTCAGCGCCTTGCGGCGCAAATCTTTTCTTTGCTTACCCAGGCAGTTTCGGGCCCTATTCGTGGAGACCTACATTTAGAAGCGAGCTATGAACTTGCAGCTTGCTGCCGCTGTCATAGTCGATGAAGCCCAGCTTCCTGAATTTGTTCATGAAAAAATTCACTCGCGACCGGGTAGTGCCAACCATCTCGGCCAGGGTCTCCTGGCTGATCTTGGGGACCACGGTTTCGGGCGTGCCTTCTTTGCCAAAGTGGGCCAGCATCAGCAATATCCTGGCTAGCCGTTTTTCACTGGAATTGAAAAGCTGGTCCACCAGGTCGGCCTCATATTGAATGTTACGTGCCAGCAGATATGCCACGAAAACATCGGACAACGCATGTTCCTCGTGCAGCACTCGCATCATGATGCTTTTCTCGATTCGCATTAAGGAACAATCCGTCAGTGCAATGGCGGCACACAGCCGGAGTGGTTCTCCGGTAAGGCAATTCTCGCCCAGAAAATCACCTTCCTTTAACAGGCCAATCACCGCTTTCTTCCCGGATTTTGAGGTGACGGTGAGTTGCACCTTTCCTTTTTGTATATAGAGAACAGAGTCGGAAGGGTCACCCTGAAGAAAGATAGTTTGCCCTTTGGCAAAAGCTACCAACTGCTTGCCGCAGTCGATGACCGAGAGGAAGGTTTTAGGATCGAATTGTTTACGCTTCTGCGCCGCCGCCACACCGGGCGTCATAGTACACCTCCTTCAAGCGGTGCCCCATCTGCGCAAAGCAACTTCTACTGGAGGATGGGATCAATGCGCAGAGTCTTGCCGACTCAAGCAGGACAGGTCGACCTCCGCAGCGGCGTTATCGTGCCTCTGGTGGAGCGTCGCCCCGTACCCCTCATGGAGCATTGTGCCAGCAAATCACGCGGACTTCGGTGATGCGCGTCACATCCATGTTCGATACAAGACACAAGGGGATCATAGGCGAAGGAAAGGTCCGGTCACCATAGAAATGGTGCCGCCGTTCTATTTAAAAAGGAGCTGGAATATAAGCGTATGCTTATCTAAGTTTTTCTGCGCGCTGCGCTACCGCGGGTGTGGGAACTTTCTCCCCGCGCCGTGTTTAAATACTCGTTCATGAAATTCTTGCTCTCCCTCGCGCTGTTGCTCGTGCTGCCGCTGGCGCTTCCCGCCCAATCTCAGCCCTGTATCTTCTTTTCCGATCTCGATAGCGGTCCGAATGTCGGTGGGCAGAAAAATCTTGGCGTCTGGGTGACGATCTGGGGCAAGGGCTTTGGCGCGGAACGCGGCGCTTCAACTGTAACGGTCGGAGGCGGCGCAGCGGCGGAGTATCCAATATGGACTGATACCAAGATTACGTTCCAGCTTGGTCCGGCGGCGAAGACGGGCGACATTGTGGTACGTGTTCTTGCGGCAGGGGAGAGGACGCGAAGCGAGTCCGCCCCACGCAGTGGCGGCGCGAGCAACGGTTTGCCCTTTACTGTCCGCCCGGGAAAGATTTATTTTGTCGCGGCCAATGGCGGTAATGGGCGCAAAGGCAGCTTTCAATCGCCGTGGAAGACGATTGTCCATGCCAAGAACCGTATGTCCCCCGGCGACGTGACCTATATAAAAGACGGCGTGGCGCAAACTTCTGAAGAGCACTTTACCGCGTACCTGAGCATGGACCGCGATGGCGGCAGCAACTCCGGCAAGGCGGGCGCGCCCAAGGCGCTGGTGGCTTATCCGGGCGCGCGCGTGACGATTGGCAAGGCGCACGGACTGGACTACGGCATTCGCACCCCGAACATTGATGCGCGTGAAGACTGGTGGGTGATTTCGCAACTGCATATCATCGGCGGCAAGCAGGCCATTGATATGGGCGGCACGGGCTGGAAGATTGTGGGCAATGACATTGAATGTCCCGGCGGAGATGGCCAGGTGGGATGCGTGCAAGCGAGCGGGGCCAGCGGAATAAAGTTTTATGGGAATGAAGTGCACAACGCCGGCGCGGGGCCCATGGCGTCAAAGTTTTATCACGCGGTTTATTTCAGCACGGACTCCAATCACATTGACGTTGGCTGGAACCATATTCATGACAATTTTACGTGCCGCGCCGTGCAGTTTCATTCCTCGCCGCTGTGCCGTCCGGACTGCGGCGCGCGCGACCAGACAGGCCATGATCAGTTTGATCTTCACGTGCATGACAACCTGATCCATGGCGATAGCTGCAACGGAATAAACTTTGCCACCGTGGATCCCAGCAAGGGGCCGGTGGAGGCTTATAACAACGTGATCTACCACGTTGGCGTGGCCGATCCTAAAGATGGCGGCGGTTCATTTTCCTGCATCTATGTTGCGGGGATCACGAATCATGGTCCTGTGGGCACGGGCACGGTGGAAGTATTCAACAATACGTTGTACGACTGCGCTGCCAATCGCTCGGGAAACGCGGGCGGCTCACGCGGCGCTTTCAGCGTGGGGGCCGCGCCGGCGGGATTGACAATGCTTCTGCGCAACAACGTTGTCTATCAGCTGCCCGGAGAAGTTTATCTAGATGGCAACAAAGCGCAGATTACCGGCGATAAAAATTTATGGTTCGGAGCAGGGAATGGGCCGGGGCGGACTTCAGGAAACATAAATGCCGATCCGCAATTCGTCGATCTGGGGAAGTTTGATTTCCATCTGCGCGTTACCAGTCCGGCGCGCGATGCCGGCACAACCGTACTGCCGAATAATCCATTTGCCACGAGCAAGGGCCGCGCGATGGATAAAGATGGCTTGGTGCGTCCGCAAGGGAAGGCATTTGATCTGGGCGCGTATGAAGAGCCGGAGTAGAAAATATTTTTGTTCGGCGCGCTACTCTGTGGCGTTGCCGGCGGCCAGGCGAAGCAGTCCGCGAAACTTTTCTGTCTGCTCCTGGTCTTCCTTGGTATCGTGCGCGAACTCAATGCCATAGTTATAGCCGCGGCGATGGCGCACAGTGCCTCGAGCGCGGACCGGTCCGGCGGCAAACGGAGGCGTGAACTCGATCAGGACTTGGTCGTCAGTCTTCAATTCCATGCCGGCAAACACCAGCACGCCGCCTTCACTCATGTCGTTTCCGCGGCCCGACATTATTTTTGTCGTTCCGTCATGCGTATGAATGAGCCGTATAGGAAGGTTGAGGCGGTACCGCTGCCAGCGTCTGAAAACCGCTCTTTCTGGAGACACCTTGCCACCCGGGACCGAACGTAAGCGCGCCTGCGTTGCCATACACGGATGATATCCGTAGAAATTCCAGAGTAGAAGGTTACCGAGGTATCAAGCTTAACTACTATTTCCACGGGAAATACGGGGTTACACCTTAGTCGCCGATTTGGCTGCCGATCGGCGCGCTAAAGCTCATGGCGCGGAAAAATGGCTGGCTTAATCACGGCCAGCCTTATCGAAAGAGAGGAAGCTATGGGCCCAAAACTTTTAGCAGCGCACGATCTTAGGACTTTGAATGCCTTTCGTCGCGTTGCGCGTGTCCACCACAAGGTTTGCTTCGGCCACAATTTGCGCGTAATCGTACGACGAATGGTCTGTCACGATGACCACGCAATCGTATTGGCCAAGATTTTCCAGCGGCGTGTTTTTCATTTCCAGGTTGTATTTGCGGCCGCGTCCAACATATTCAAAGAACGGATCGTTATAGCTGACCTTGGCGCCTTCTTTTTGCAGCAACTCAATAATGGTCAGTGACGGCGACTCGCGCAGATCGTCAATGTCCTTCTTATACGCCACGCCCAGAATCAGGACGTTGGCTCCATTCAAGCTCTTGCGCTGCGTGTTCAGCGCCGCCGCGGTCGACGTGACAACGTGATACGGCATGTTCAGGTTGATCTCTCCGGCCAGTTCAATGAACCGCGTATGGAAGTCATACTCTTTGGCTTTCCATGAGAGATAAAAAGGATCAATCGGGATGCAGTGTCCGCCCAGCCCTGGCCCCGGATAAAACGGCTGGAAGCCAAACGGCTTGGTTGAAGCCGCTGCAATCACTTCCCAAATGTCGATGCCCATGCGCAAGCTCAACAGCTTGAGTTCGTTCACCAGCGCAATGTTCACGCACCGATAGATATTTTCCAGCAGCTTGGTCATCTCCGCCGCGGCCGGCGTGGAAACCGGAACGGTCTTGTGAAAGATGGTGCCATACATCTGGCGGCCAAACTCTGTCGCCGTCTTGTTCAGTCCTCCCACAACTTTTGGTATGTCGCAACGCGCCACCGTGTCGTTGCCAGGATCTTCGCGCTCCGGAGAAAACGCCACGTAGAAAGTGTTTGCTGCTTCTTCATCGCCGCGCGCGGCCTTCAGCCCCAGCGGATTCTTCTCCAAAATCGGTATCAGCAACTCTTCCGTCGTGCCCGGGTATGTCGTGCTCTCAAGCACAACCAGCTGTCCGGCGCGCAGGTAGGGAACTATTGCTTCCGCCGTTGCCTCAATAAAGCTCAGGTCCGGCTCATGATGATCGTCCAGCGGAGTCGGCACGCAAATGATGATCGCGTCCATGTTGGAAATCTGCGAATAATCCGCGGTCGCCGTGAAACCCTTGTTTTTGGCCGCCTGAATTTCCGTTTCGGGGATGCGCACAATGTACGATCCGCCGCGCTTGATGATGTCAACTTTCTTTGCGTCAACGTCAAACCCGGTCACGCGGAAATCTTGTTCGCTGAAAAGCAGCACCAGCGGAAGGCCAACGTAACCCAGGCCTATCACGCCAATTTTCGCCGTGCGGTTTTCCAGCTTCGTGGTCAATGAATCGGAGGGCGTAGCTATATATTCCAAAGTGCTCATAATGCCTTCGATTAGGGCATTTCAGCTGCCAACTTTTAATCCCGCCGGCGCGCCGCGCTTCTGCCCCAACATCCTTTAATTTCTTGCCGATAGCTGAATCTCCAGGCCAGTCCGCCTGGCCGCATCGCGTCCAGCAACGCAAAACTTTGCACAGTTTTACCGAAAATCATTGCATTCTGGCGTATCGCCTTTTGGCTTATGCGCTTGGGTTCTTGTGTAAAGCTGCTCTTCCTTATTAATCTGTTGGCAGCCCTTCATGAGCTCAGTGCCCAGCCAATCCGTCCCGTCCGCGCCGCCTAACCCGATTTCCCGTATCCATCGCCGCGCCGGCAGACGCAACATCTTCCTTTTGCTTCTGCTGGTCGCTTTTCTCTTCTTTGCCAGATTTGCCGCCAGCATGCTTGTCCGTGATCATCCGGAAAAGTCTGACGTCATCGTGGTCCTGGCCGGTGACAGCCAGGACGAGCGCTATCGTCGCGGCATGGAGCTGTTGCGCGCCGGCTACGCTCGCCACCTGCTGCTCGACGCCTCCTCTGATTCCCGCTATTTCGGCCACACGCCCGCCGAATACGCTGAAGCCTTTCTCAAGCAGGACGCAAAGGAGATGTCCTCGCAGGTAAGCGTCTGCGCGTTTGAACTGGATTCCACTCTCACTGAGACCGGCTATGTCGGCAAATGCCTCGGGCCGTTCCATCCTGCCGCCGTTTTGCTGGTCACCAGTGACTGGCACACCATGCGCGCTCGTTCCATCTTCGTGCACCATCTCCCGCAATATCATTGGTCCGTGGCCGCCGCCAAAGATCCTCGACTCTTTGATACACGCTGGTGGCGTCGCCGTGAATGGGCCAAGATCACATTCAATGAATGGCTGAAAGTCATCTGGTGGAATGCCGTGGACCGCTGGAGATAAAGATCGTTGGACATAAAGACCGCTGGCGGTGAGCCAGTAAAACCTTGGGCCGGAACATTTGGCAGTTCTCGCCCGTCGCCTCTCCACCCCCTCCCCCTATGCCTCAAATTAGGATTCCAAGGCACTTATCCGATTCAGCCCCGGGAGGTCCCCGGCATTGCCTTTTCATTCCCGGGCGATACCCGGGGTTACTGGAAAAGCCCCATCTTCCCCCCGAGATCCTTCGCGTCCCTTCGTGCCCTTTGTATTGCTGACAATCAAATTCGTGCCATGCCGCGAAGAATTTTGTTCGGTATCTTCGGCTCTCCGGTTCGTCGAAGTTTCTCTGTG